>JAESSZ010000002.1 GCA_016763875.1 Nannocystaceae bacterium | reverse complement strand
TTCGAGGTGAAATCCCGCGTCCACCAAGATCCGCAGGTCGCGTCCCAGTGATGCTCCGTCGCAAGAAACGTACACGATGCGTTTGGGCTTGCGCGCGATAACGGCGTCGAGTGTTCCCTTGTGGCAGCCCGACCGTGGTGGATCCAAGACGATCGCCGCGATCTCTTCGTCGATCGTGGGCAGGACCACTTCGGTCTTGCCCAGTTTCAATACGACGTTGTCGTACCCCTTTGCGTTGACCTCTGCGTCCCTGACGGCCGGTCCGGACTCCTCGATGGCGATTACCTTGCCGACGCTCGAGGCCAGCAAGACGGCAAAGGTCCCGACGCCCGCGTACGCATCGACCACGGTGCCTTCGGGTCCAACATCGATGCGTTTGACGACCACTTCGGCCAGCTTTTCGGCTTGCGCACGGTTGACCTGAAAGAACGAGGGCGCCGACACCTGGAAGGTGTGGTGCAGCAGCGGCATCGTCAGGGACTTCTGGCCGGTCGTGCGAGCGACGTCGAGCTTGGGCTGGATCATCATGGGCTCGGGGTCAGTCCCGACCCGCACGTTGCACTGCGTGGCGCCTTCCAAGTGCCCGTTGAACTCGGCGACGACCTCGTTGATCCGGTCGTCCATGATCGGGCAGGCATCGATCGGGACGAACTGCTTGCGGAACCGACGTACGAAGCCAAGCCGTCCGTCGATGACGGTGAACCGCCCGTGGTTTCGGTAGCCCCACGGGTTGTCTGCGGGGATGACCTCTTGGACCGGAGGATCTTCGAACTTCCCGAACCGCTGAAGCTGCGCCGTGACCATCTGGCGTTTGAGTGCCACTTGTCGCGGGTAGGCGATGTGCTGCAGTTGGCACCCGGTGCAGGTACCAAAGACCGGGCAGCGCGGTTGCACGCGATCTGGCGAGGCGTCGATGACGTGGTCGAGCGTGCCCGGGATCCAGTGGCCTCGGGTTTTTCGCAGCCGAACCATGGCGCGCTCGCCCGGGATGACGCCGGAGACGTAGACGGGGACTCCGTCGAGGTCGCCGATGGCATCGCCCTTGGGAGCGACGGCGGTGAAGGTGACCTCGTAGGTGGGTTCCTCGCTCATGATTGTTGTTCCGGTTCAGGGGGCTCGAATGGCATCGACCATGACACCCGTTCCCACAGCCCTTCTCTGAGGTTGGCGATGTTGTCCAAGATGCGACGCATGCCTCCGTCGTCTTCGCTGCCGTCCGTCGCGGCACCCTTCCATTGGCGGCGCGCCACGACGTAGGCTTGGGTCATGTCAGGCCAACTGCGGTAGCTGGCCTGTAGGCGCCGCGCGACCGGATAGATGCTGCGCCATGCCTCGTCGTCGGACAGGTAGTTCGCGGCCGTAGCAAGCCGCGCGACCACGATGAAGCGGAGCAAGTCCCAGGCATTGTCGGGACGGTCCGGATTCTCGAGTCCGTCCAGGGTGCTGAGCAACTCGTGGGGTCCGTGGGTCTCCCACCAGTGGATCAACATCTGTCGGGCCTGGGCGGGGGGAAGGTGGCCGTAGTCCAGGTCGCCGGTGACCACCAGAAACGCGCCCTGGGCCCATGCTTTGAGTGGTTGCCCGGAGTCCGACGCAAGCCGGGTCGCCCGATGTTGCGCAGCCGACGGAGCGCGCCAGCGAATGATCGCCCAGACGACCGCAACAAGGCCTACGAAGGCCGCGACCGCGAGGACGCGGACAGGTATCAAGGTCCCAAACGTAGCGCAGCCGAGCACGACGGGCACGGTGTACCACCGGTCCGCAGCTTGCGCAGGTCACTCTGACGGGTGGTCGTTGCCCGGCTAGGGAGCGTCTTCGTTCTTGCGCCCGCGGGTCCCAAGGAGGCGTACGACTAAGGCCTCTGTCGGGCTGATACTCGCGGCGTATCGCTTCTGCTCTTGGCGACGTGCTCTGACGTCCTCAAGTGCCGCCACTACCGCACGCATCTGCTCAACCTGAATCCGCGATGCCTCGACCACGGCTTCAACGCCTGCCGCCGAATCGATTTTCAAGGCGATTACCTTGGCTGAAGCCTGGTCTGCGCGTTCGACGGCCTCTGCGACTGCAGCCTCCGCGTCGACACACGCAGTCCACTTCGGGAGAAGTTGAGACCATGCGCTTGCCGCATTCTGGTCCAAGTGCGAGAGCTGCTCAAGCAACTCGCCCTTGCGGAACGTCCCGGACAACCGTTGCAGCGAGGCCTCCGCTTCATCAATGCCAAGCCACGCCAGCACAAGACGCGTTCGCTGGACCGCCCTATCAAACGCAGCAGCAAAGCCCGTATCGAGACCCCGGTCCGTTGCGCCGTCCGGGAGTCCATCGGCCACCAGCATCCCCAAGAAGTGCACAGCGTAGGCGGTGAAACGTGGCAGTTCCCCGTTGTCCTCGCGGATCCGGGCCCGCACACGCCTCAAAATCTGCACCGAACCAACGACCTCCGCAGGGGTCAACGCGTCGTTGAACACTTCGTTGTAGTGACGCCCAAACAGGGCCTCCGCGCCATTGCGTGCCAGGTGTGGCTTTCGACGTAACACCGCGAGTACGGCCTCGCCTGCTTGAGCTGGCGTGATCGCATTTCCGTTTGCGCCAGCCTCGCGCTTACGTGAGTACCAATAGCCGAGCTGCTGAAGTCCGAGCTGTAGGCTGCGTTGGACGTCGTCGTTGGCCCGTAGGTCTCTGAGATCGACTGGGTTCTGGCTGTTTGTCGCGTATGTGATCTGGTGAACAAGATCGCGCTGATCTGCATCGAGTTCGTAGACCCGCACCAAGACGAACGCCCGCGAGTAGTCCTCGTCCGGCTTCTCCGCAAGCACCTGCCTGATTGTGTGACAGGTCTGACCGCCATTGATGACCTGGAGCTCTTCGAGTTTTGCCAGGTGGTTACCGGACTGCAGGGCGTTGTGACGGAACTTTGAGCACGTGATCGTCACGCCGTTGTTGTAGAAATAGAAGCGTTCGCGTTCCGCCGCCGAACGCAACGTCTTGCGAATACCTCGGTTCACTCGGCTGTTGCGAGTTCCGAGGTACCGCCTCACGTTGCGCTCGAGGAGGGCGTCTCCATGGGTCTCGAACAGCCGTGCTAGCTCCGCAACCGGCACTTTGCCGACGAGTACTCGGCAAAAGTCGAAACTCTCGATCACCGCCTGTCCCGCGAGCTGCAGTTGGTCGGTAACGGGAGATACGCCGCGCATCAAACGCACCAAATCTTCGTGATTGACGTGGTCCCAGCGTACTTGGTCTCGCGGGAGCCCTGTCGCGGTGATCAGGGCGTCACCGTCCTTGCCCCAGCGTTCGCCGTTGTTAGCGAGGACGATGCGGACCGATGGGATGTTGCCGTCGCGAACCAGACTGCGAATTTCCTCGACGCGGGCAAGGAGCCGAGGATGAAGGAGCGAGAGCTGGCTGTCCGGATCGAACAATGCGGCGACCGTGCTCGCGATTTTCGGGATCTCCGAGGCGGGGAACTTGGATCGCCCGTCTTGCTTCCTCTTGTATTTGGTCTGGACCAAGGTGACGACGAACTCGGCGTCTTGGACAGCGCCTACCGCAAGCGCGTCGATACCGCCATCGTTGCCACCGTCGGTGACGAGGTCCAGCGCGTCTTCCATGGGGAGATCGAGCAACTGCGCCAATACAAGGGCGGTGAAGCCACGGCTTCGTAGCTGGTCGATATCGCCGACTCCGAGGCGACTCTTGTGTTGGACCACCAGGTTTTCGACCTGCTGGTGCACGATGGAGAGGTTAAGTGTCATCCGGACCGACCGAACGAAGCTTAGCAGTGCTGGCGGGCGGGTACGCAGCAACGCAGGGCAAGAGGGTCAAGCACGTTCACGGGGAGTGCGCGCGTGTCGAAGGTACGATGCGTAGATCCCCTCAAATCCGCGACCAATCACCCGCCTGGGGAACCAACGACGCATGTCCGGGAAACCCCAGGGGTGATGCGCCGGATCTATGCGACCCGAGGATGGATCTTCGTAGCGATGTTGACGGTCGGTTGTGACCCGTTTCCTGACCCTATTGAGGTGGAGGGGACGGGCACCGATGGTCAGGATGATGCGACCGAGGGCGAGCAGACCGACGGTGACGAGATGTCGGACTCAAGCGGCGGCTCGGACTCAAGCGGCGGCTCGGAACCAAGCGGTGACGACACCACTGGCGGGGAGGATGAGTCGACGGGCGAGCCCCCGGAGCCTCTCGAGGACCACTGCACACTCGATGGGACGCCGGCCATCTCGATAGGGCACGGCGGTGGGGCGTTCGTTCCCTTTGACGAACAGCTGGCGAGCATCGTCTACGGCAACCAGGGAGGGACGCACATCGACATCGCGATGCGTGCCTCACATATGGATTTCTCGAGTTCGTTTGTGTCGCAGATTCGCGGCTACCTTGACGGGGTGCACATCGCGACGGGCAATGGCGGTGGCGGTTTTGTTTGTGATCCCGCAACGCTGTATCCGCTGCGGGATGGCATCCAACTGCGGTTCGAACTCGACCCATCCGAGGTGGACGGACAGCTCATCGTGGTTGAGGCGGAACTGACCGACTCTGCGGGGAACATCGTGGTGGCCAGCGGTGTGGTGCAGGTCGTCGACCTCTGAGAGTTGCGCCGGGCCGAGTCAGCTCGGCTGTGCAGCCATCAGTAACTCAATCGCTTCACTCAGCACCCGTGGCCGGCCCCGACGGCCGTGTCGGGCGCGGATGAAGTAGTTGCCGATGAGCAACGAGTACAGGAGCATCGCGCGGGCTTCGATGTCGTCGGCGTCGGGGTGCATCTCGACAAACAGCGCGCGAACGTAGCCCATGCGCGCGTCGTCGACCCGTTGAACCCGGGCGGCGACTTCGGGGTCGCGGCGCGCCCAGTCTCGTAGCGCAAGTTCCGCGGCCAGGCCCCTGTCGCCCTGGGTGACCTCCCACAATCTGCGCATGCGGGCGCGCGCATCGCCTCCGAGCGCGTCGACTTGCGCGATCACGTCTTGCGTGCCCCCGGCTTCCCAGCCTTGGACCAACGTCGACAAGAGCGTGCCTCGGTCGGTGAAGTGCCAATAGAAGCTCCCTTTGGTGACCCCCAGCGTCCGGGCGAGGCGCTCGACTCGGACCGCGTCCACCCCGCCCTCGGCCAGAGCCTCCACGGCGGCGGCGATCCACTCGTCCTTCGTCCGCTTTTTGGTGGCCATACCGGTTTCCATACGCTGGCGTATTGACGAGCGCAAGCGCGGTGCTACGTTCCATACGCAACCGTATGGAGAGGGTTCGCCAACCGTGACCAGACTAGCTATCGACGACCATGCCGCTCTCAAGTGGCGCATTACCGACGTTGCTCCGGACTTCGAGCTGCTCGACGCTTGGGCACTGCCCGCCACGGGACGGGCCGACGAGTTTCAGGATCTGGTGGACCTGTGGGCCAACATGGACCTGTCTCGTGACGGAGGCTCTTGGGCGAGCCGCATGTTGTTCAACCTCCGTGCTCGCCTCGGCCAGTGGTTTGGGTGGGACAAAGACACGAACGTCCTTCCGATTCCCGGGAGCACCGAAGCCTCTCTGCGCGACCGTTTGCCCGACGACCTGCCCGCGCTGCCGATCCCCGCCGACACGCCCAGCCCGTTCCGACCGGTGTTCGGCACACAACACGAGTGGACCGCAGAGTTGTCCAACAGCACCGTGCACGCTGTTCTTCAACTCGGCTGGGTCCCGCAGGACGACGGGACCTTCCGTGGGCGTTTGGGCGTGTACGTCAAACCGCGAGGACGCTTTGGAAGTCTGTACATGAGCCTCATCGCGCCGTTTCGCCACTACGTCGTGTACCCGGCGTTGATGCGGCGGGTAGACGGGGCCTGGCGTCGGCGGGGACAAATGGCGCAGTAGGATTCAAAGAGCAGGGCGGCTGGTACAAGTTCGGTCATTGGATCCGCTGCGCCGCAATGGGGATCGCTGGCGCGGTGGCGTCGGTCTGACGGGGCACTCTGCTGTACAATCGGAAGCCTCGGACCCAGTGATGTCAGACGCAATGGTGACTCTCGTATGTGGCCCAACGGGCGCGGGCAAGACCACATGGGCGATTGAGCACGCGGCCCGCTGCGGCGGTCTTCGGTTTTCGATCGATGAGTGGATGGCCGAGCTATTTGCGGCCGACCGGGGCGAGCCGCAGTTGGCTTGGATGCTGGAACGCATCGCTCGCTGCGAGACGGTGATCTGGAGCCTGTGCACCCAGGCGCTAGGTCGGGGCGTCGACGTGGTGCTCGACCTTGGGTTCTCGCAACGGGAACACCGCGATAAGTTTGGCGCGCTGGCCAAGGTCGCTGGGGTCGAGACGGTGACGCACTGGGTCGATGCGGATGTTGAGCAACGACGTGCCCGCGTTGTGCAGCGCAACGCGCAAGGCGGTGATACCTTCGCCATCGATGTGACTCCAGCGATGTTCGAGATGATGGAGGCGCGATTCGAGCCTCCCGCTGGGCCGGAGCGCGAGGCGTGCACGAAAGTCACAACGCGAAACGAAAGCTCGTTCACCCTGCGAGCCGAAGCGCCCGGAGATGCCGCACAAGTCGGTGATGTGCTCCAGCGAACCTTCGGTGCGCCGGGCGAAGCCGAGGTGGTCGCGCGGCTGCGAGGAAGCGAGGACGATGGCGTGCGGCTCGTCGCGATGGTTGGCGATGGGGGCAACGGCCAACGCGTGGTCGGCCACGTGCAGATGAGTCGCGTCCGCATCGGCGAGCATTGTGGTGTTGGACTCAGGCCAGTCGCGGTGGACCCGGAACATCAGGGGCGAGGCCTAGGCCAGACGTTGGTGACGGAGGCGCTCGCCCGCAGTGCCGGTCGCAGCGAGCCGTTTGCGGTGGTCCTGGGGTCCCCGGCGTACTACGGGCGATTCGGGTTCGCGCACGATCCGGCGATCACCAGTGTGTACGGCGGGCCGCCCGGGGCATTCCAGGTGCTGGCGTTGCAACCCGGGGGCTTGGAGGGGGTTGCGGGGCAAGCGGCTTACTCGGACGCGTTTTCGGTGGTTTGAGGCGATGGTAGGGCGTTCGGGTGCGGTCGAACGGGCGCGATCGCAGGCAGGCCCGATGACGACGGTCGCACACCCACGTACCCTTCAGGCGGTGGAAGGCGAGACGGAGGAAGGAGCCCAGACGCAGGCTTCGCAGCATTTTCGGGTCGACTCGACCGCGATGTCCTACGGCGAGCTGTGGGCGGGGAGCAAGCTAGGGTTTCCAGTCAGCGTCATTCTGAAGCTGCTTCCGGTCCGCGGTCCTCTCTTCCTCCTCGCCCCGCTGTCGACCTCGCTACAGCACCTGCAGTGGGATGCACTGCCTGAGCGTGCGCGCCAGCAGCTTCGCGCGGTCGTCGACGATCTGGAGCCCCGAGGGTTCACCGAGGTTCTCCTCGAGGCGCTGCCCCTGACTGCGCGCAATGCCCCGACGACTGCCAGCAGTACGAGGAATGCGTGGATGGTCAGTGGGAGTGTGGCTGCGTCGACTGCCCACCGGAGGAACTCGTCTGCCATCTCGATGCCGTCACCCTGCAAGCGACACTCGACAGCAAGACCTTGCCCGAGGACATCGAGGATTGCGGCCACCTGACCTTCGCCGACTCGGTAGGCGTCTGGCAGGAAGGCCAGACCTGCGCCTTACAGGCGAACGCGGCCGAGCAAACATTCCGCCTGGTTTGGGACCAACCCATGGATGGCCTGGTTGCACTCGCGCTTGTCGGACGACAGGCGGCGGTTTACCAGCGCACATTGTACTTGGAGGACGATGGCATGGGTCTTGGCCCGATCGCCGGTGTGTTCGTACAGGACTGCACGATGTTGATCTCTACGCCCGCGTGCACCGTTGCGGCCGGAAACATCTGCTTGACCTGCCAGGGAGCAAACAACCCAGCCGAGGTTTGTCTGGCTGAGCGGCGGTGACGATAGTGCCTACGCTTCCACTAAGGCCACGCTGCGACCGATTGTGCGGACGGTAGCGGCCGAACTTGCGGGCAACAAGATCCGTGTGAACTCGATCGCAGCCGGACCGATCGAGACCCCGAACTTCGACGGCGGATTTGCGCAGGTCTGATTGAGAAGTCCTCCCGCGACCGAGGTGGGCGACCGGTCATTCTTTGGACCGTGTCGGTCGCCCGGTTCTCGGAACCTCCTCGGATCGCCGCGTCGAGGTGGATGATGGAAGCGTCGGCTCAGGATTTTTTGCACGCTCGCCCGAGTCGGGCATCGGGCTACCCGACTCGGGCATCGGGGCGTTCGACCGAGCGCATGTTCGTGGCCAGGTGGTTGGATCTCTTTGACGCTACCGTTGCCACGCGTTGTGAGCAACGGCCGCGGTGCTGTCGTACGCGTCACGGACCGGACGCGCGCGGGCGTACTTCGAGCACCCGTCAGCGACGCCGAACGGCCCCCTGCCGGATTCCCGTGATCTCAGATCCGCGTGTCACTCGGGCTCCCCTCGCCGCCAATGGTTGTGCATGAACCAAAGACAGTTCCAGCAGACCGGACTGAAGGCATGGCTGCAACGCGCCATCGCCAGCACTTCCGTCGTCTCCCTCTTCGCGGCGCCGATAACGACGGGCTGCGTTGCGGGAGAATCACTGGACTCCATCGAACTCACAGAGATCGAGGTGGTGGAGAGGAGCTTCTCGTCCTCCCAGGTTGCCGCGCTCTCCGCGGACGCCAAGTTCGTTGAGCTACTCCAGACTTCGGTGGATATGATCGACCAGGCCCTCGTTGCCAACTCCAAGCGCAGCAATGCTCAGCTGGCACAGTACATCACCACGGTGGGCGACCCTGAGTACATCGAAACCGCAAACGCCTTCGATATACTTGCGTTGTCCGGGGTAGAAAAGCAACTGCTCTATCGCCATTGGCGGCTGACCGCTCAATTGCTCGAGCTTCATCAACTCTCGAATATGAATGCCGCGCAGGTCGGCGCACTCTTTTCGGCGGCGAGCAAAACCACTGAGAGTCAGTCCTTCCTGGAGGGTTCGATTGAGAACTCGCTCCACGATATTGGGGGGGACTACGACCCCGACCCCAACACGGAGCCCTGTCTGACCCTGTGCACTGTAGCCATGATGGTCGGCACCGTCCTGGCCGGAACTGCTTTCATCGTGGCGATCGCACAGGCATCTGCCCTCACTCCCGGTGCATTCGTCTTCCCGCCACTGGCGGTAGCCGTGGTGGTTCTTGTGATCATCGCAACCGCGACCTTCCTGCTTGCGATGGCGAACATCGCAAAGGCATTCAACCAATGCGTTGACGACTGCAATGCCTAACCTGCGATAGTTCGATCGAAGTCGTGTGCCGAGGGAAGGCTCGACGCGCCGAGGCGCTCGCCGTTGGGGGCAGCGGGTCGAGCTTTGCCACGGGGATGAAGCGCATCGACGCGGAGTTGATGCAATACCGAAGACCGGTGGCTTCGCGTGGTCCGTCGGGGAAGACGTGATCGAGGTGGCTGTCGGCGTTTTTGGACCGGACTTCGGTGCGGGCCATGCCGTGGGTGACGTCGCGGACTTCCTTGACGCCGTC
>JAESSZ010001175.1 GCA_016763875.1 Nannocystaceae bacterium | reverse complement strand
GGCGGCGGGTCGAAGGTGACCGTCATCATCGACTCGGTCATGCACTCGACGAGCGCGGCGTGCTCGATCTGCGGACCCTGGGCCAGATGGACTTCTTCCACCACCCCGCCGACATCGTCGGCCCCGACGATCGTGAACTGCAGGGTGAGGCGTCCGGCCAGCTCTGAATCGTCCTCGAGCGCGCTGGCGTAGCATTCCTGGGCGATCGGGATGAGGTCCTCACTGATCCGGGCGCGGATGTAGTCCTTGTCGAGTTTGGCAGCCTCTGGCGCGAGCCCGCCGTCCTGCGTTGACGGCCGCTGGGACGCCTCGGCGATGCGCTTGCGGAGGGCACCGCGCCCGATTCGTGCGGCCGAAGGAAGCCCATCCGGTTGCGCAGCACCGACATTCCGCTTAGGGCCCGCCTCCGGGCCTGGCGCTGCTTTGCTCGCGTCCGGGTGGTGTCCGCTGCGATCCGGCGACGGTGTCGCAGTGTCGCGGGCTGGCGCACGAAGACCGGGGCTCGGCTCGAGCCGCTTGTCTCCGGTAGGCGCAGCGTCTCCGGTAGGCGCAGCGTCGTTGCAGGACGCGCGCGCGGTGAACAGCACCAGCAGAACGGCCGCTGCGAGCAGCGGTAGCGCGTACGGTCTCAAACCCTGCATCGCGTCTGGGTTTTACCGTAGTCCCTCCCTCGCGGGGGAAGCCAGCGATCAGCGCGGCGGCATGGCGGAGTTGGCGAGGCCGAACCCGGTCATGTCCGAGTAGGTGTACGGACTGTTGAGGCCATCGACCGTATCGAAGGCGCCCGTCTGCACGTCCACGCGATACGCCCGCGTATCGCGGGAAGCGCCCCAAATGTAGCCCTCAAAGTCGATGCTGGTGCCGTGGATGTTCGAGTCGACCGCATGCGTGTACTCCAGCCCCATCGTTTCGAGGTTGACCCCACGGACGTTGGACTGGCCTGCCAGCCACAGGTGCGTTGCGTCCGCCATGCATCCGCGCGAGCCCCCCCCGGAGTCAGTGGACGTCGCAAATGTGCCCGTCGCGTAGTCGAATCGGGCCACGCCCGCATTGCCGCATAACCAGGGCCGGTCCTGACCGTCGACCGCCATCCCGTAGGTCCATATCGCCTGTGGCCACAACTCGGCGGTACCAGCAACCTTGTCCACACGAACGAGCCAGCCTCCGTCGCCCAACTGCGAGAACCAGAAGTTACCCTGAGAGTCCGAGGCGCCGCCGTACGCCCCGTAGCTGTCCTGCTTGACTCCGTTGACGGCGATCGTTTGCACGATGACCCCGGTCTCGCCGTCGAGCAGAATCGCATCGACGGTATTGCCGCCGCTGTACCCGGCGGTCCAGACCATCTCCTCTTCCCACGCGCAGGTGTCGTCGTTGAACACGCCAGGCGTCCAAGCAACCGGGCGCTGGGAGTTGTAGACCATGTTTGTCGACCATGCTAGACAGCCGTCCGCCCCGAATGCGTAGACGTCGTTGGGGCCCGTCGAGGTGTTCATCGGGTCGTCGCAGCCCCACGCGTGGTACTTCGTCACCCCACCCGAGCGGTTGGCGACCGCGACGTGGCCCGAGAGCGCAACCGAGGTTCGCGACGGGTTTCCGGGCGTATCGCGGGTGACGTACCGACCCTCTTCGACCAGGGTCTGCGTGTTGATCTTGGAGATCGTGGACTCGGGGCTGTTGGCGATCCAGATGTACGAGAAGTCCTGGCCGATGCCGGTCATCATGCCATCGCACGAGTCGACGACATCGTCGGTGTTGGTGTCGTACTTGACGCCGCCATCGGCGTCGTTGCCATCGTCATCCGCGTCACCATCGGGGCCGTCCGCGTCACCACCGGGGCCGTCCGCGTCGCCGTCGGCTTGGTCCTCGCCGTCACCCTGGTCCTCGCCATCCGTGTCACCCGCGGTCAAAGTGGTGAGGCCGGGACCCGCAGAGGCTCCCGAGCCGCCGCGTTCGTCGTTGTCGGCGTCGCCACACGCGGACGCACACAAACTCAGGGCTGCGAGGACACCGGATGTCTTGCTGATGCGCATAGGTTTGGTCCGCTTGGTAGACACCAATATGCACCGTCTTTCCGATACGCGATACGAGTCAACGCAATGCTTCGATCGGTCTGAAGTCGCCGTAAGGGCGACTACGCAGTGGGCTCCTGCGGGTCGACTCTAGGCTTCGTCGGTCTTCTGCGCGGCCGCGGGGTACCGCTGCTCCAGCGCGGCATAGACCGCGCGAACCCCAAAAACATCGCCGCCCGCGGGGCGCCCCGGTCGGCTGCCCGTGTTCCACCCCATCGTGTCCAGATGGGCCCATGAGCGCTTGGACGATACGAATCGCTGCAGGAACAGCGCCGCAGTGATGGCACCTCCCTGACCGATATTCGCGATGTTATTGAGATCTGCGATCTTGCTGTCGAGGTGACGATTGTAAGGCGCGTGCAGCGGCATGCGCCATACGGCGTCGTCTTCGGCCAGACCCGCCGTTAAGATCTCCTGGGCGAGTTCGTCGTCGTTGGAGAACAACGCAGGCAGTTCCGTGCCCAGAGCGACCCGCGCCGCCCCCGTGAGGGTCGCGAAGTCGATGAGGACCTCAGGCTCCTCCGAGTCCGCTTCGCACAGTGCGTCGCACAGGATCAATCGCCCCTCAGCATCGGTATTGCCGATCTCGACCGTCAGCCCCTTGCGCGTGGTCAGCACATCCCCGGGCCGGTAGGCGTTCCCCGCGACCGCGTTTTCAACCGTAGGAATGAGGACTCGGAGGCGCACAGCCAACCCTGCGTCCATGATCGCGTGGGCCAGCGCCAGGGCGGTTGCCGCACCGCCCATGTCCTTTTTCATGAGCTTCATGCCGGCGGCCGACTTGAGATCCAACCCTCCGCTGTCGAAGCACACGCCCTTACCGACCAGTGTCACCTTTGGGTCCCCCGGCGCGCCCCACCGCAAGTCTGCAAGCTGGGGAACACGGGTCGCGGCCCGACCCACCGCGTGCACGGTCGGATAGTTGTTCTTCAACAGGGCGTCGCCCTTGATGACGGTGACCTTGGCGTTGTGTTGGGCACCCAGAGTTTTGACGGCCTCCACCAGCTCGGCGGGACCGAGATCTTCCGCGGGGGTGTTGATCAGATCGCGGCCGAGCTCGATGCCCTGCGCAAGACGGGTGACCCGGCCCAAGTCCGCGCCGTCCGGCCAGACCAATGTGGCGAACTTTCTGGAGGGTTTTTTGTACCGAGTGAACTGATAGGTCGACAGCGCCCACGCCAATGCGGCGTCGTTGGCGTGCGCCACAGGTAGCTTGTCGTAGGCGTAGCGCCCCTTTGACGGCAGCGCGGCGGCCAGTCCCGCAAACGACCACAGATTGGGCGACTCACCCAGGCCCAGCACAACGCGGGCGATTGACCCGTTGCGCGCCGGAAGTAGGGCGACCTTGCCAATGTCCGGGGCAAAGCCCGTCGCATCGAGCCACACGAGCGTTGCTTTGGCCTGTTTCTTTCGCCAGGCGCGATACTCCTTCTTCGTCAACGCCGAGACGGGGGTGGTCGTAGCGGTCGGGCGGGGAGCGAAATGGTGCAGCATGGAGGCGCGAACATTACCAGCCGACGGGGAAACTCGCGACGGGAAAACTCGCGGGCGGCCGCATGGCCACGGGTTTTGTCGGTGCGAAGATCGGTCTGGGGCCGGCCGCTAACCGGCCCCTAACACTGTCCGCAGCCGGGCTCGACTTGCTGGACGCACAACATGTCCCAGTCGGCGAGGCAGCAGGCGATGTCCAACTCGCAGACGCAAGCTTGGATGGTGGCATCGTCGCATCCCGGAGTGTCGTTCGGTACGCAGCAGTCGCCACCGCCACCGATATTAGAACACTGCCCGCAGTCTTGCGTCACGACCAACACCGTGCAGACCGGGTCCCACGCGCGATCGCAGCAATACGAGTCTTCGGCGCAGACGCACGTCGCAACCGCATCGACTTCACAGCCGGCCGCGTTGTGCGGCATGCAGCAGTCCCCTGCATCGCCCGGTGCCGCCCCCGTGCTGCTGCCGGAACCCATCGTGTCTCCGGCCGTGCCCACGGTGCCGCCCATGGTCATGGTGCCACCCGTTGTGTCGTCAGGCGTGCTCTGTGTCGTGCCGTCGTTGTCGTCGTCACGGTCGTCGTTGTCGTCGTCACGGTCGTCACCGTCATCTGGGAAACCGTCATCGTCGGGGAATCCATCGTCAGGGAAGCTGTCATCCCCAAAGCTGTCCGGCCGTCCGTCCGCGTTGCTGTCGGACCCTTCGCTGTCGGTCTCCGTGCCACCGGCACTGTCGTCCCCGCCACACGCAGCAACGGCCACAGCCGGGGGGGCGGTGAGGCCCATCGCGAAAAACCAACCGACCCGCGTCATGGATCGATCTCAACACACCAGCGGGGAGGTCGCAAGACGACCGCGCTGTCCCGACCGCTGTCGCCCCTCAGTCGTTCGCCGGCCGCGTCCCCTGCAGCGCCGCCGCGACCGCCGCGTACAGCGTTCGCGCATCGAACGGTTTGTCGAGGAATGCAGCGATCCCCGCTTCCTCCAAGAGGCCCTGTCGTGTGGACTGCGAACGGCTGCTCGCGATCACAAAACGAGTCTTGGGCATTCGTGGGGCGACCAAGCCGACGACGCGTTCCGCCGCGACCCCGCTGAGGTCATCAGCGACGATCGCAAGGTCAAACGAGGAGGCCAGTAGCGTTTCGAGCGCCTCGTGGCCATCCGCGGCAACATCGACTTGCAGGCCGTACCCGCGCAGGAGGCGACGGGCTGTACTGCGCACGAGTAACTCGTTGTCGGCGACCAGCACGCGCCCCGTGAGTGGCATCAGCGCGTCCAGTTCCTCCGGCTCGTCCGCCTGACTCGGCTCGGCGGCGGGCAGGTACACCGTGACGCAACTGCCCACATCCTTGCTGCTGCGGATGTCGATGTCGCCGCCGTGTTCGCGCACGACCGATTGGGCGTTCGCCATGCCCAAACCCGTGCCTTCGCCCTCGGGCTTGGTCGAAAAAAACGGCTGGAACACTTGCTCCAAGACCTCGCTGTCCATGCCCGCGCCCGTGTCTTCGATCCGCAGGCGCACGTACTTGCCAGGGGTGAGTTCGGCCCGCCCGGTGTCTGTCCGGGTACCCGCGATGAGTTGGTCGACCTTGAACGAAAGCAGGCCGCCGGTCGGCATGGCATGGCCCGCGTTGATCCCGGCATTCATGAGCACCTGAAGCAGGCGAGTTCGGTCGCCCATGACGTGGACGCGTGGTCCGACCTCCGTGGCGATCTCCACCACGCTGGGCAACGCACGTCGCAGCAGTGCCGTAGCCTCGTCGATGAGTGTCTCTACGTGCACCGGCTCGAGCGACGGTTCGCGGCGCCGCGCAAAGCTCAACAGGCGAGAGG
>JAESSZ010001174.1 GCA_016763875.1 Nannocystaceae bacterium | reverse complement strand
GGACGGCGCGGAGGCGTTTCATGCTGCTGTTGGGAAAAAAGCGCTGGCTGACGCGGGTCACCACCATTCGCGGCAGTTCGCTGAGCCGGATCTGGCCACGTCTGCTGGTGGTCACGGTGATCGCGACCGTGGTCACCGTCGGCCATCAACGGTACGGGCTGATCCCGACCTCACTCACCCCGCTACCGTTTTCGTTGATCGCCGTTGCCCTGGGTATCTTCCTCGGGTTTCGAAACAACACTTCGTATGACCGGTATTGGGAGGGGCGCAAACTGTGGGGTGCCCTGGTCAACAACAGTCGCAGCGTGACGCGACAGGTCCTGACCCTCATCCACCCCCAATCCGATGCCGATGCCGATGAAGTACAGGCTCTGCGCATCGAGCTTGTGCACCGGGTTATCGCGTACGTCCACGTGTTCCGTCATCATCTGCGCGAGACGGATGCTCTGGATGAGATCCGAGGCCTCATTCCCGAGCCCGAGCGTCTGGCTTTGGTCGACGAGATCAATCGTCCCGCGGCGGTGCTGCAGACGTTGGGCGATCGCATAAGCGAAGCGTGGCGTCGAGGGTGGGTTGATCCCATGCATCTGCCCATCCTTGAGGCCAGCCTCACGGCGATCACCAACATCCAGGGGGGCTGCGAGCGGATCAAGAGCACACCGATACCCGGCTCGTACACGATCTTGATCCACCGGATCGTCGCGGTCTACACCTGCGGACTCCCCTTTGGGATCGTGGACGCCATTGGCTACTACACCCCGGTGGTTGTGCTGCTCATCAGCTACGCGTTCTTCGGACTCGATGCCGTCGGCGACGAAATCGAAGACCCGTTTGGCACCGAGGACAACGATCTCCCTCTCGAAACCTTGTCTCGCATGATCGAGGTCAACCTCCGACAGCGCCTCGGGGAAACGGACCTTCCGCCATTGCTCACACCGACGGACTGCGTCCTGAGATAGTCGAGAATGACGCTGTCAGAATGACGCTGGTAGTGGCACCCGGTGTGGATGAGCGTATCGATCCCATTATGCGGATCAACCCGCCCACCCAAAGTTCCACCCCATCAGGAACCGGAGATCCAACCCCGTCACTCGCGCGGAGTCATGGAATGCCCTCGCGTCGCTCGCATACACCCCAATGTTCATTGCAACCTCGCCGCCGAGAAATAGCCCGCGCCACACGTGCCCCCAGACTCCCGCGCCGAGATCAAGATTGAATCCCCCGGTCGTGAAGTCGACGTCTGTCATCGCATCGATGCGCCGCGATCGGCCGATGACAAGGCCAGGCCCTAAGAGACCGTAGCCCACGACCCGTTCAGAGCCGCCGCCGAGCCGAAGTTCGGCGTCGAGCACAAACTCATTGGCCTTCCTGCAACTGATGAATTCTGAGCAGCGGTCGCTACCCTTATCGATGGCGACTGGCAGATGCGCAAAACCAAGCCCAAGAGCCGCCATGAACTTCTGGCGCCGCCAAAGGTATCCAGCACCAAGCCCCCACCGATACGATACGCGGCGAGCGTCCGTCTCATCTCGATCAGCAACGGGCACGCGAGCAAAACCTGGCGACAGGTAGATGTACGGCCCGGTAGCAATGCCTGGACCAACGTCTGTCTCCTTCGATGAGGCTGACAGCAGGTCTCCGCTCTTCGGCAGAGTCTCGATACCCGACGTTACGTGAAACTGTGACCGTCGGTTGTGCGACCATACTTGGTCCTCGCACCACGTCGGCGCGTCGGATGTCGGCACGTTCTTGCAGTCCACGGACTCCTCGACCCTGGGGCTGTCCTCTCCCAGGCCCCGCGCCTCAAGTCGCCCTTTGTCGGTTCCGGCGTCCACAAGCCATGCCTTCACGGCGTGTGCGCGGGCGTCGGACAACTTTCGGTTGTGCGCGTCTGATCCGCGAGAATCGGTGTGACCTTCGATTCTCACGTGCACATCGGGGTACTCCTGCAGAACTTCTGCGTACGCTTCCAAGGTCGCGTCCGTCTTTTCCCCGACGAGCGTTGCCTCGTCCGTATCAAAGTTGATCTCTCCGTCCTCGTGAACCAACTCATCGCCATCGCGATATACCTTCACGTTGATATCGGTTGACGCCGATACGTCGCCCGCAACGCCACCAGCATCCACGCTGGCGCTCGCCGTGGCGTTGACCTTGCACGCGGATACGGGGAGCAGAAGGAGTGCGGCTGGAGCGATGAAACGCGTCGCGATATTCGAGATCTGTGGGGGCGAAGATGTGGCCATACGTAGAAGTCCTCTGAGTCCCAAACCGCGCCCCCGGCGTGAATAAGCCTAGTCGATACTGGGACCGACTTACGGTTTGGATCGGGGGAATGCATCGAGTTCAGGAATGTCGTTGCCAGTGACGTTGTCCCAGTCGTAAGGGCCCACGGGCAGCGCGTCGTTGGGGGCGACGGTGCGGCGACGTTACCGCACAAGGGCAGGCCTACGCACGGACCCCACCCAACAAGCGACGTAGGAGGGTAGGGGAGCTCGACCTCCCACTGACCACCCCATCGCGTGGAAGGCCTGGTGCGATCCACCCGCCGACGCGATCCACCTGAGGCGCTTCCGTTCCCCCGCTCAGACGGGTTACCGTCGGGGATGTCTCAGTTCCACGAGTTCGAGATGACGTCGATCACTGGGGATCCAGTGAAGTTCGACCAGTTCGCTGGCAAGGCCGCGCTCATCGTCAACGTCGCGAGTCAGTGAGGCCTCACCGGCCAGTACGCAGGTCTGCGTACGCTGCACGCGAGTCGCGACGATATCAACGTCCTCGCCTTTCCCTGTAACCAGTTCGGCAAGCAGGAGCCCGGTACCAACGCCGAGATCCTCGAGTTCGCCAAGTCGAAATACGACGCAAACTTCCCGATGTTCGCCAAGATCGAGGTCAACGGGGACGGTGCGGCGCCGCTGTATCGGTTCCTCCGTGAAGGTGCCCCGAAAGAGGATGGCGCAACCGAGATCAGCTGGAACTTTGCCAAGTTCCTGGTCGACGCGCAGGGCAAGGTCGTCAAACGCTACACGCCCAAGACCACGCCCGAGGAGATCGCTGTGGACCTCGACGCGGCGCTGGGCTGACGCCGCCAGTCCACGTCACAGGAAAGGACGGGTCGTCTTCTCCCCACACGTCACGCCGCTCGTTTCTTCTTCTCCAATTGCGCCATCCGAGCGAGCTTTGCACCCGACACCTTGCCGCTCTCGGCATAGACGGCCAAATCCTCGAAAGCACTCTTGATGCTTTTGATGAAGGACCACTTCAACATCGGTCCCAAGATGGTCCCCGTGAATCTCGTAACGTGCATCGTGATCTCCATTTTCAGGGAGCACTGGCTCGGACTAATCGCGACGACTGACCAATGATTTCCGGCGAACAGGACGAATCCAGGGAGTCCGCGAAGTACCTTGTATGCGAACTCTCGTGATTCGTCGCTGTACAGTGTCAGCTTCTCCTCTATCGTGTCGTATCCGGAGACCGCGACGTCGCAGCTTCTCTCGCCGCATGGCGCTCCGATGTGTTCCGACTCTCCAGACCCCGTCGAGTCGTCTATGGCCCGATTCCAAACACCGATGTGTTGAAACTTCAGTCCGACAATGCCCCAGAGTTGGTCCGCGGATACGTTGATAGGGGCACTGGTCCTCACGAGTTTGATTTCTTTGTATTTTTGCATGGCGGTGCTCTGGGGTACTTGCTTGCGCTTGCGGCACGACGACGCGAGCCGCAGGAGAGGACGGGAGGGGGCGCCTGCCTGGTAGGCAGGCGTATGCGCCAGCCACTACAAGTCCCGGGCTTCCAGGACGCAGTCTTGCTGGGGGAAGGGCGCGCACTCGCCCTGACGCCGATCCGCGGCGGGCGACGAACAATGGAACCACCTCTCAGCCGGAGGCGTCGGTATGGCACCTGTGAGGTGCGGTCGCGGCGGAGTGTTACCGCGCGATGCCGTGCACAAGGAGATCAATCACTTGCTGGGACCAGTAGCGGAGGTACTCTGATGATTTGATAGAGTCGCCGAACATCGATTGAATCGTGTCGGCGTAGAGCACCTGATTGTTGATTCGCTCCATGATGGATCCAGCGATAACGGCAGCGTCGACGTTCTCTCGCAAGATGTTCCGTTGGCGAGCCTCCTGGAGGAATGCCACAATTACGTCGATCGGCCCGCGCATTGCCTTCTTGACGGAGGCGCTGTCGTCACAGTTGCGAAACCCCTGCTGGAACTCTGCCGCGCATATGATCAGCCACTCTGGGTGAGCCATATAGGCAGCCAACGTCTCCTCTGTGAACAATAGGAGCCGCGTCTCCAGGTCGCGGAGGTCAGCTGGGGGCCTGCCTAGGATTCGTTCAGCGCTCGTCGTCTGTTTGCCGCTCCAGTGCCCGAGCACCGCATCGTAGAGGCCTTGCTTGCCACCGAAGTGGTAGCTGATGGCGTTCACGTTGGCGCCTGCTGCCTCGCAGATCGCACGAACGGAAGCGCCCTCATATCCGCGCTGGGCGAAGAGCCGCGCACCTGCGTGCAGAAGGGTATCGGCCGCCTCGCCCACTCCATGACCATAGGCCGGAAAATAAACGTTCGCAAGTGGAAAATAAACAATCGTTTATTCGACGCTACCCGGCGATGTGAGCCGCGTAGGCGGTGGCAACGCCGCCCGCGAGGGCACCAAGCACCCAGCCCGTGGTCCCCATGTGCCACTGTCTGCGTTGGCGAGCTGCGGCCTCAGGATCTTCGTCGCGCTCGGCGGCCAGGCGCTGCCTTATCACCCGGGGGACCCACCGGAAGTGGACCATTGCCTGGCCCCCGATGAGCACGGCGTACCAGGCCCACACCGTGATCGGGTGGCGGAAAAAGTAGACAAGCGGGAGCAGGGCGAAGGCGGTGAGTACGACGTGGGCGACCGCGATCCTGGTGATCCGTCGTAGCGCGTCGCGTTCGGCCACGG
>JAESSZ010001173.1 GCA_016763875.1 Nannocystaceae bacterium | reverse complement strand
GTGTGGCGTCGAAGTCGATCTGCAGCCCACCAACACCGTCCATCGTTCCGGCCTCGAGCAAACGATCGACGAGACGGTCCCGCACTGCCTCTGAAAGGGTCGCCGGGCGCTGACCCCGATCGTTTTCGATCCGCACGACTGCGACCAACGGCTGGCCAGGGCGCACGCGCAAAGGTTGTCGCCGAGGAAGGTGGGTCACGCCGTCGTCTCGCAGCACCATCGTCTTGGCGAGAAACGCGACCCCAACGTCTTGGGGGACGAAGCGAAGATCCTCCGGACGTTCCCAGGCCCAAAGCCAGATCTGGACCGGCTCGGTGGCCGGCACAGCGGGCACGGTGCCGAGCGACGCAAGCAGCGCGAGACCGAAGAGGGATCGTCGCGCGCCTCTTCGCACGAGACAGCCTTGGGCATCGCGCGGCGCCAGTGTCAATTTTCTGGGTACCAACGGCGTGTAGTCAGCAATACGCGCGACTCGGCGGGAATCATCCAGTTCGCTTTACCTGGACGCCTCACGGTTCGCGAGCACGGTGAACCGGACATCTCGGCAGGCGCAGTGGTGGGTCAACGTGGTAGCGTCCGCTTGGACCGATGCCGGATACGACCATCGAAAACCTCTACACCCTCTACTTCAGCAAGGTGTTCCGGGGGGCGAGTCCCGCGGCCGGCCGCGAGTCGGACTACATCAAGTTCATCAAGGCGTCCTACAAGGGCAACTGGATGGCAGACGGTTGGCAGGAACAAACCGACGACGCAGTACGAGCCGCGGGGCCCTCAATACGCCAACCGATGAACAAGCTCGGCCAGAGAATATGCGGAGAATGGGCCAAGCCGAATGACGTGCGCACCGTGACGACCAACCACCTCAAGCAGTGGGGCAAGGCTGCGAGGGACACGCCCACCATCGCGTCCGTGGAGCAGCAGATCATCATCGTCGAGCGCATGATCCCCAAGCCGCTGGTGGCCGTGCATGTGTTCGAGGGACTGAGGATGTAGTCGCTCGGCCTTTTGGAGCCGACTGGCCGAGATGTGCTCGTGGTCACTGGGCGTCGCCGTGCGTGGGCGCGTACGCTGGTGTCCGTGATGTATCGGTGGGGCACGTTGTTGTTGGTCATCGGATGCGGAGGCTCGGAGAGTACGGAGTCGTCTTCGGCGACCGAGGCAATGGCCACGACCTCCCGTAGCGAGGCCGCCACGCCGGACACCTCCTCCGTGGACACCTCGAGTGGACCGAGTGAGACCACTTCGAGCGAGTCCACTTCGAGCGAGTCGTCCGCAGGCGGAGTGAGCGGTTCCTCGAGCGGTGGAATCGACGGCAGCAAACTGCAGCACTTTGGCTTTGTCGGTGTGAGCTGCATGGTCGACGATCCGCATGACGAAGAGGGTCCACGAAACTACGTGGACGAAGTCGCAGGCTTCACCAACATCGCGCACCTGTGTCCGATCGCTCTCGACATCACGCTTCAAGCCGATGAGATCACGGATGCAGGTGGTCTTGCCTTCCTCGACTTGACCCTCATTTTGTTCGAGCCCGTGCCCGGGGACGCACCCGTCGGCACAGGCAGTCAGCTGCGGCTGCGATCGGATGCCGCGGCGTTGTTTGGCGCGTTCGTCGAGACGAACACCAACGTCCTGGACGCTGACCACGTTGCGGCCTTCTATCTGGTCGACGAACCCATATGGAACGGAGTCCCGCCCGAGGAAGTCGCGATCGCAGCCACGCTTGTCGACGACGCGTTCCCCAACATCCCGATCGCTGTGATCGAGGCGTACCCGGTGGTCGCGGACGCCGTCTTCCCCGACGGGGTCGACTGGGTGGGGTTCGATCGCTACCTGGTCCCGAACCCCGCGACCGATGCGATGTACCTCTCTGAGCTCGAGACCGTCCGGGCTCGCGCGACCGACGACCAAGACCTTGTCATCATCATGGATGCGCAATGGTTCAGCCTCTACGACAAGGTCCCCCTGTCCGCCGAGGACATGGCAGACGTGGCGCGAAACAGCTACGAACTCGCGATGAGCCGAGACGATGTGGTTGCGCTCATTGGCTACGCCTGGCCGGGCGGCCTCGACGTGCCGGAGCAGCTCGGGGCCAGAAGCCTGCCCGTGGGGGTCCAGGCGGCCTACCAGGAGATCGGCCAGGCCATTCTTGGCGTCAGACCGTAAAGCGAAGCGATATTAACCATTTACAGAGTTTTCGCTCGGCTGGATCTTTTTTCACCACCAGGTGTCGATCCTGACGCCCCTCGTTCGTCGTGCCCACGAAACGAGGAGCCCGCGGCATGCGGGTCGACCACAACATGGCATACACAAACAACCGATTTTGCTGGCTCGGTGTCGTCTCCACCGACCTCGCCAAGACCACCCCGTTTTACACCGAAGTTCTTGGCTGGAGCGCCGAGACCATCCAGATGGGTGACAACGAAGCCACGATGCTGAAGGCCGCCGATGGCAAGAGTATCGCGCACACGGCGGCTCCAGCCATGGACGGCGTCCCCAGCCATTGGAACAACTACCTGCGGGTGCAAAACGTGGACAAGAGCGCAAAGTTGGCTGAGGCCAACGGCGGCAAGGTGCTCGTCCCGGGCACCGACATCCCCCCCGGCCGCTTCGCCGTGGTGACCAGCCCGTCCGGCGCGACATTCTCACTCTTCCGTGAGGCCGACGAAAGTGCGAGTGACGCGGGCGACGGTGAGGGATCGATCCACTGGACCGAACTGCACTCGACCGATCTCGACGCGGACCTCGCCTGGCTCAAGTCAACGTTCGGCTACACGACGGAGGTCATGGACATGCCGCAAGGGGCGTACCACGTGCTCATGTCGGGCGACGCGAAGGCGGGCGGCGCGATGGCCCAGGCACACGAGGGCGCGCCCTCGATGTGGCTCACGTGGGTCAAGATGGCCGACGTCGACGCCGCAGTTGGCCGCGCGTCGCAGCATGGCGGCAAGGTGATAGCGCCCGCATTCGAGGTGCCCAACGTCGGATACATGGCGATTCTCGCCGATCCGACCGGTGGTGTGTTCGGGGTGATCACCCC
>JAESSZ010001172.1 GCA_016763875.1 Nannocystaceae bacterium | reverse complement strand
CGGCGCCCTCGCCCGAGTTCGTTGCCCCTTGCGAACGTATCGAGGCACAACCGGGCGTCCTCGGGCGCGTGCCACCGCCCGAGGGTAATCCCGAGCACGCTCGGGCAGGTTCGCAGAGTCGCCTCCGGGCGGAAATCGAAGTCATGAGCGCCCTGCGAGCACGCATGACGGCCAACGATTTCGAGGGCAGCGAGAGACTCGCTGCTCGGCACGAGCGCGAGTTTCCGGATGGGATCATGAAGGCCGAGAACGCGGCGATAAAGGTGCAGCTCGCATGCGAGGCGGCCAGACGTGCCCCTGAGCGATGGCCGTACGCGCAGAAACGAGCGCGGGCATACTTGCTTTCACACCCAACTTCTACCCGAGCCCAGGTGATTCGGTCGCGCTGCGAGGTCGAGTAATTCCCTCGACGGAATGACCGAAGACCCGACATGAAGGACACATGAGAGAGAACGCGAAACTGATCGTCCTAGCCGCTTTGTCCGCCACCGTCTTCGCGTGCGACAAATCCGACGTTGACCTGGGCAACAACAACGGGAGTGAGGATGAAAGCGAGCCCCACGGAGATTCGGATTCGTCGGACCCCGCGGGTACCGACGCAGATCCGTTGGGACCGACCAGTACGCAGGGCGACACGGATAGCCAGAGTGACGGCGGCGACACCGTGGGCGCCCAAGAAGACCTCTGTGCGGGCCCGAACGTCACCATTGTCCAGGGCGACGGTGAGCTATACCCGACAGAGACGACAGCGGGACTCCAGAACCTGCTCGCGGCTCCATTCAATGGATGCCCCGATCTCGGCTCTTCCGCGGGCCCCGAACACATCTACGAGATCACGGTCGACGAAAACGAAGAAGGGACGTTCGTCGTGCAACCGGTCGGAGATTGGGATGTCCAGATATACATAGTCAGTGAGTGCGGTGCCCCAATCACGTGCCTGGACAGCGCCGACGACGGTGGTCCCGGCGCCTCCGAGTCCCTACGCTTTAGCGCCCCGCAAGACGGCACCTGGTACGTAGTCATCGATGGCGCGGGCTCGGATGACGTGGGTGAGTACTCGGTCCACATTGCGTGGGCGTGACGCTGGTCGTCGGCCATCGCGGCTGGCTCGTCGACCGAGGTTCCCGGGGCATCGGGGGAGTAGGTCGAGTTTGACACCGCGAGTTATCTTGGTACACATGTACCATGTCGACCAAGCGAAAGCCGAAGCCGGTCCGGCCGCAAGCGAGTCCGCCTAAAATCGAGCGCGTTCAGACCGGGATGCGCGTCGAGAAACGCATCCTCAAGGTGCTCAAGGCGCTTGCCGAGTATCACGACGTCTCGCTCGGCGACCTCATCGAGGGGATCGTATTGCACGCGTTCGAGGGCAAGTGTGCCTTCGACAAGACGAGCCTCGACCGGATCTCGACCCTCAAAGGCGTGTACGATCTCGAGCTGGGCGCCAGTCACTCGCATCGACTCGTAGAGATGTCGTGAGCCGGGGGATCGATGTCCCCGCGCTCGTCGTCAGTTTCGAGGACACCTCGCTTGATCCGAGTTGCTTTGGGCACCGCGAGCACATCGCGGTCGCTTGGTGGCTTGTACGAGAGCTCGAGCTACTGGACGCACTGTGTCGTTTCCGCTCTGGGATCCTTCGACTCGTGCACAAGGCCGGCGCCCCCGACAAGTACAGCGAGACGGTCACGTGGGCGTATCTCTTGCTGATCCGCGAACGCGTGGCGCGTGGGTCGTGGTCGGACTTTGAGACTTTCGCCGAGAACAACCCCGACCTCTTCGACCATCGAAGCGGCGCACTCAGTCGCTACTACCGGCCCGAGACGCTGAGATCCGAGCTTGCCCGCCGCGAGTTCGTGCTGCCCGACGCCGGCCTAGCGTGAACGCGATCAACGTCAGCCATACGAACGCATCAACAACTTGTTGATGGCCCTGGGCGCGAAGTAGGCGCACGCTGTACCGCATGCCCCTAACGTTGGCGAGCTGCGGTCACCGAAGTCCCTTGCCTAAGATCCTGGCCATCGCCCGCGTATTTGCTGTCGCAGCGATGGCAGCCGGTTGCTCGGAAGACCCCTCGGTCGAAGTCGCCGACACCGATGACATCCCGACGACCGGCGGGGCAACGGGCGCCGACCCGACATCCGACGGCGTTTCCGCCAGCTCGCAAGGCGCAAGCTCGGCCGCATCGACAACCGACGCGAACACCCCGCAGGACACGGGCGAACAAGACACGGACGAACAAGCGGAGAGCACTTCGGGCGCCGATACCGGCACGGGGACCGAGGCTACCGACACCGAGTCAGGCTCAGACGGTGCCGAGAGCAGCGGCGGCGAACGCAACGGCGAGTTTACCGACGGTGAGGACGATTGCGCGGGCCCGACGGGCGTTCCCAACAGTTGCCCATCACTGGCCGCCGCCTCGATCATCGACGTGACGCTGGAGTACCAGGGTGGCGATCAGGCTTGGAATCCCGGCGAGAGCCTGATCGTGCACGCAACGTTCGCGGCAGGAGAGCACGACGTCAACGCGCCCGCGCTGGTCGCCCAGGTTGACGTCGACAGCACCGACGACGTCAGCGTCGCCTGGATCTGGTGGGAGTGGTTCTTCCTCCTGGCCTTTGAAGAGGTCGACCAGGAGATCGAGTTCATCGCCGATGCCGACGCAGAACCCGGAACGGTCGTGGGCCTGCGGCTGGGTGTCCCGGCTGATAACGGCTACCTTACCGCCTGTGACTGTCCGGCAGACGATATCGAGAACTGGACCCAGTGGGTCACGATCGAGTAACCGGCGAACGAGCCCGCCGTGATCGCCAGTTCAGGACCGTCCGCCGCGTGCGTGGGGCCCCAGCGCCATAGTGCGACAGCGCGGTGAATATCGGCACGTCGCACACGTCTGCGGTCTCCGTGCACAAGACTCTATTGGGCCTCGTCGGCACCCTCCTCGTCATAGGTAGCGTCGTCGCGGGTTGCAACGACGACGACGGAGCCGGGGCGGACGATGGCGATGGCGCAGTCTCCTGTGACGTCTTCGAGTTCGAGTACGAGGGCGAGGAAGAAAATGGCGTCTGCCCGCGCCTGGAATGCTGTCCCGGCAATGCAGATGGCACCTTCTCGGCGTTCGCAAACGGCCGGTGCTTGTCCGATGCGAACTGCGACGCGGTGTGCGAGGACCCCGACGCCGCCTTTGAGTGCCTGTAGTCCGAGTGCCCGGAGTACAAGGGTCCGTCGACCGGGTTGCCGGAGCGGGCGGGGGCGTGGTGGCGCTCGACCTTGCAAGCGGCGCCACGCAGTGGAAACACGACATCGCCATCGACATTCGCGAGATGCGCCTCCGGCTACGATCGCAGGACGGTGCGTTCGAGCTTCTTGCGGTGCGCTTTCCCCTTCAAGCTCCAGTACGGTTTGATCCGTAGCTGCTCACGCACGAGGCCGCGGTCGAGCAACGCCTGTCGTAGACGAAGCACGGCGCTGGCTTCGCCCGATAGCCACACCACGCCGTCACCGGGCGGCAGGTCCAACTGCTTGAGGTGATCCATGAGCGCATCGCCGTGGGTTTGTCCCCGAAGCACCGCGTCGAGCCGCGAGTCGGTGAGCGCCGCGGCATCTTCGGCGGCAGTCTCCAGCGCGCCCACGACTGGGGTGCCAGCGGGCAGAGCTCCCACGATCGCCTCGGCCAGCCCAATCGCGGTCTCATCGCCGTAGATGCACGCCCACGGCAACGGTCCGTCCGGGCCCCGCACGCTCGTGCTCGGTCCGATGAATGCGACGTCGTCCCCTACGGTGAGTTGCCGTACCCACCGACAAGCCGCGCCGTCGGCGTGTGCGTAGACAACGACGTCCATGGTGCCGTCTGCGCCCTCAGACACGACGGGCGTGTAGCTCCGCATCTCGCCGTGGCCCACGTGCAGTTTGATCTTGGCGCCGGGCGGAATCTCGCTTGCCGCCAGCCGGGCGGACGACAGACGGACCCGGACCACTCGCGGCGACATCGCGACAATCTGCTCGACACGGGCCGACTTACCGAGAGCGCGAGCGGCTGCACCGCGAAGGGTCTGCGAAAGGGACATGAGGGGCCGGTTCGAACGTCGATTCTAACCCGCGAACGTGGACCCCGGCCACATCGTTTTCGCACGGTGCACGCGCGATATGTTCACGGGTCTGCCCACGTTACGGCGGGGCATGACTTCAAAAACCTCTCGTTGGCCAGATCCGCTGGCGTTGTTGTGTGCCGTCGCCGGCCTGACGGTCAGCGCGTGGATGTGGCATTCCTACAGCGATCCGACGGCGGCGACGTGCTCCACGGGCGGCTGCGACGTCGCACGCGCATCCGCCTTCGCCCAGTGGGGACCCCTGTCCACCCCCGCGATCGGTGTCCTTGGGTTCGGCGTCCTGGCCACGTTGCTGCTCGTCCCGCG
>JAESSZ010000117.1 GCA_016763875.1 Nannocystaceae bacterium | reverse complement strand
CCCGCCGCAAGGCGTCAGCGAGCCGGTTGAGGATCTGAGCCTTCGCAGCGTGAGCCGCACGGTGCGGGTGGACCTCGATCGCCTCGATCGTCTGATGAATCTCGTCGGCGAACTGGGCGTTATACACGCCAGCCTCGGCGTTACCGCGACGCAGTTGCGCGAACGCGACGGTTCCAACGAGTTATCCCGCGATCTTCAACTTCATCTGCGCTCGATGTCGCGGAAACTATCGGTGCTGCAGCAAGGGTTGCTCGATGTCCGGATGGTGCCGCTCGGTCAGGTGTTCGACAAACTCGCCCGTGTGGTGCGCAAACTCGGGCGCGAAGCAGGGAAGGACATCCGGCTCTCGATAGCGGGCTCCCAGACCGAACTCGACAAGCTGATCGTCGAGGAGCTGTCGGACCCGCTGATGCACATGATTCGCAACTGCATCGATCATGGGATCGAACCCCGCGAGGAGCGGATCGAGCAGGGGAAACCGGCCGCCGGTCGAATCGATCTTCGGGCATTCCAAAAGGGCAATCGGGTCGTGATCGAGGTCGAGGACGATGGCCGCGGCATGGACTGGCGACAGATTCGTGATACGGCCGTCCGACGCGGTTTGATGACGTCGGAAGAAACCCGCGAAATGACGATGTCGGAAGTGCTCGACTTCATCTTTCGACCGGGATTCACGACCCGCGACCACGCGACCGAACTGTCGGGCCGCGGGGTCGGGATGGACATCGTCAAGACCAACATCACGCGCCTATCGGGCATGATCGACGTCGATACAGGACCCGGTCGAGGCACGAAATTCGCGATTACGCTGCCGGTGACCCTGGCCATTATCCAGGCTTTAGTGATCGACTGCGCGTCGCAAACCTTTTGCATTCCGCTCAACTCGGTGCTCGAGTCGATCATGATTCGCCGGGACGACATCGCCACGGTCGAGGGGCACGAGGTCATTTCACTGCGGGGGAGAACGCTGCCGCTGTTGCATCTGTCGCGGCTGTTCGAGTTGCAGGAGGAGCCCGGTCGTGCCGATCCTCAACGGATCTACGTGGTCATTGTTGGTCTGGCGCAGCATCGAGTTGGACTGTTGGTCGACGAACTCGTCGGACAGCACGACGTGGTGATCAAGCCTCTAGGAGCGGCACTTCGCGACGTGCCGGGGATCGCCGGGGCGACGGAACTTGGGGCCAATCGCACGGTCCTGCTGCTTGACGTTGCGACGCTTGTCGACGAGGCCTTGACCCGTTTCGATCCGGTCGCGGCAATGCGCGCGACCAGAGACCATAACTACGCGCAGGTGCAGCCCGATGGCCCGTGAACATCAGGACGCATGGCAGTCCCTAGGGGGTGGCGGGGACTTGTTCGCCAGCGAGGAGGACTACGAACACGGCTACAAACGCGAGGTTCGCCAGGACCTTCAGCAGTACCTGGCGTTCCGTGTTGGTGACGAGCGATATGCGGTGCCCATTTCGGACGTCTCAGAGATCACGGTTGCTCTCGGCACGACCCCGGTGCCGCGCACGGCCGAGTTCGTCGTCGGTATTGCCAACATTCGCGGGGTCAACATCCCCGTCGTCGACCTCGCGATGCGTCTCATGTTGCCGTTGGGGCAGGCTCGTGCGGCGGGCCGGCGGCTTTTGATCGTACGGCGCCAGGACGATCTGTACGGCCTGGTCATCGACGAGGTGCACGCAGTGGTCGCGGTTGCCCCTGAAGCACTCGAGGAGGCTCCCGGTGCGCTGGCTGGCCCTCGTGGGGACTACATCCAAGCGTTGGCAAGATACGAAGGTGAGATCCTGATCGTGCTCGATCTATCAACGGTCCTAGACCCGCGTGACTTCCTGCGGGCAGACGCGCGCTGGAGGGGTCGAACGTGAACGACACGCGCGACCGACTTCGTGAGTCGATTTTTCAGGGCACCAGCCTGGAGCCCGCGCGCGCCAGCGTCCCGGACGCCAGTGAACGCGACGGCGAGCAGCTGAAACTGGCGGGGTTCTACGTTGGTGGCGCGCTGTACGGGATCGAAATCATGCGGATCAAGGAAGTGATCCAAGCGCGGCCGTACCCGATTCGGCCGGTGCCGCATGCCCCTGCGATCGTCGAAGGCGTGATTCAGCTGCGCGGGGTCGTGATCCCTGTGATTGATCTGCGGCGCCGTTTCGGCAGCGCGATCGATACGGTTGAATCGCGATTCAACAAGCTGATCATCGTCAGTGTTGGTGGTCGCATCGTTGGCCTGAAGGTCGACAGCATCTTAGGTGAGTTGCGTGCGCCCTCGAGCGCCCTGCGCCCCGCGCCTTCGATGCTCCGTCCCCAGGAGGAGGCCGCCGCCGAGGTCGATTTCTTCGCTGGGGTTTGCCACGTGGGCACTGAGATGGTCTTCGTGGTCAATCTTGAGGCGCTCATCGACCCGAACCGGTCGGCGCCACCTCGCGGCCATGCGCCCGCCGAGGCAGCCGTCGACGATGATCGCGAGCGAGAAGACCGCGCATGAGCAGGCCAACGGTTCTCTTCGCGCACGAACGGCGCAGTGTCGCTCGGGCTGTGGCCCGGGTTCTTGAGATCGCTGGCTTCGATGTCGTCGTCGCGGCTGGGGGAACGCAGACGCGGGCGTTGCTTAAGCGCCAACGCTGGGCTGCGCTGGTGGTCGACGTCGCGTTGCCGCAGGTGCCGGGCTACGAGTTATGCGCCGATGCTCGAAGCGAGGAGGCAGGGCAGGGCGCCGATGTCGTCGTCCTTGTGGCATCGGTGTACCGACGGACGTCCTACAAGCGACAACCCACGCGTCTGTATGGTGCCGACGACTACGTCGAGATCCATCACCTTTGCGACAGTCTTCCGGTCAAACTGCTCCAACACCTGGGTCTCAAAGAGTCCGAATCTGTGCCGGACGAAGAAGCGGTGGCGCGCGAGGCCCTGCGCGTGGAAGGTGACGCGCGGATGTCGGAGACAGGCCAACAGACTCTCGCTTCACTGATTGTCGCCGACATGGTGCTGTACAACGGCGATGCGATCTTTGCCGCGCGCTCCCTGGCCGAGGCTCTCGTTGCCGTCTCCAGGGATCTCGATGTCGCTCGTGAACTACACGCGCAGGTCGAACAGGCGGAGGGGCGCGGCGGGGAGACGGGAGATCCGGTTGGCGATGCGTTCGCGCAACTGATGGTCAGCATGGGTCGCGCCGCTCACGATGAGCGGCTCCCCGTGGTCGGAGGGCGAGGATGACCGGGGGCACACTCCCCGTAGAGTTGGCCGAGGCCATGGTGCAGCTTTCGGCACCTGCGTGGCGACTCCGCAAACAGGCCGTCGAGGTGTTGTGTGCGTACGTCGGGCGTGTCGAATCCGACGACCTGGTGCTGGCTGCGCTCGTCGAGCGGTTGCTGTCGCGCCTGGCCAACCCCGACACGATCGACGGGCGCGCGGCGGCCCATGACGTTCTTGTGGCCATTGGCCCGGGCTGCGTCGCAGCGTTGTCGGTGCGCTTAGCCTCCCCCGGTCCGGGCACGCGCATGCTGGTCGACCTGCTGGGTGTGGTGGGCGACGACTCGCACGTCGCCCAACTCGTCGAACTTCTTACGCAAGCGGATTCCGACGACAACTTGCGGGCGGCGGCCGCGACAGCACTGGGCACGCTGGGGGGAGAAACCGCCGAGGCCGCGCTGTGTCGCTTGCTGCGCACGGAGTCGGACATGTTGCGCGTCTACGCCCTGGACGCGCTTCGATCTGCGGTTGCAGCAGTTCCAGTCTCAGAGATCGAGCCGCTGCTCGGCGCGAGCGTGACGCGTGTTGGCGCGGTGACGCTACTGGGGTTGTGCGGGGAACTCACCGCGTTGCCGCTGCTGGTGACGCTGCTCGATGACGGCATGGCGGGTGTACGTGCCGCGGCCGTCTCGGCGTTGGTTGCCTTGGAAGCCTCGCTCCCGAGCCGTGCGGGTGTCGTGGCGAGTCTGCTCATGGGGCTAGGCGAGCGGACTCGTAGCCACGTCCGCGCGCTGATCGCTGACCCGGACCCCGATGTCCGAGGCGCCGCGATTCGCTTGGCGGGTCTGTCGGCGGACGCCCTGGCGATCGAACCGGTGCTGGCCGTGATGGACGACCCGATGGTTCTGGAGCGCGCGTTCGATATGGTCGTGGCGTTGGGAGCCGCGGCTGCGCCCGCCTTGGCCACGGCGGCAGAGGTGGTCGACGCCTCGGGGCGCGAGTCTTTGTTCCGGTTGGTGGGCGCGCTCCCGCTAGGGGCCGCCCCTCGCTCGCTCACCGACGCGATGGTGGCCGCGCTGGACGAGCCGGACGAAGAAGCCGCGCTCGGTGCCGCTGAGGCCCTGCAGGCGATCGGAGATCGAGGGGCCCTGGCGGGTTTGTACCGCGCGATGGTGGCCCCCGGCCGCCTGGGCGAGACCGCTGCCGATGCGCTCACAGCGGTCATGGTTCGCGAGGAGGCGCACCATGCCGATCTTGAGTTCATCGTTGGCACCGCGTGGCCGCAGTCGGGCGCACTGGCCCAGAACCTGTGTCGAGTCGTTGGCAAACTGGGAGACCCGCAGTTCGTCTCCCAGCTTGTGGCGGTATTGGGCTCCCCGGATGTGGGCGTGCGGGTTGCGGCCGCGACCGCTCTGGGCAATCTCCCGGGCGAACACGAAGGGGCGAGTGCGCTGTCGTTCACGCTCGCGGACGAAGAGCCGCAGGTGCGCGCCGCCGCCTGTCGGAGTCTGGGTCGGCTGCGTGCGATGTCAGCCTGCCAGTCGCTGATCTCCGCGACCAACGACGGCTCTCCTATGGTTCGCGCCGCAGCAGTCGCGGCGCTGGTCAACCTGGACAACCCGGTGAATCTCGCCCGCCTGCGCGCGATCATCGTCGAAGACCCCGTGCCCACTGTCGTCGTGCAGGCCATCGCGGGGCTCGGACACTCGGCCCTCGAGCAGGACCTCACGATGCTCATGAGCCTGTGTCTGTCCAAAGATCACGAGGTGGTCAAGGCGGCAGCTCGCGGGCTGGGTTCGTTCTCCGTGCACCGCGCGACGGCGGCACTGCTGGGCTTGCTTGGCCATGCACGCTGGGATGTTCGTTGGGCTGCGGCGGAGGTGCTCGCCGACCGACGCGATGTGACCGCGTTGGGTCCGCTGCGCGCCCTGGCCGCGCAGGAGTCGGACGAGCACGTGCGCCGCGTCATCGAGCAAGCGCTGGTCTCGCTGGGGTCGACGGAGGTCGAGCCGTAGCGTGGCGCGCGACGACGAGGGGCCCCGCCGTCTTCGTTCTCCCACGCGCCCTGGAGAGTTGGTCGGTCGCGTTGCGATGACGCGCGAGGAAACGCGCCTAATTCAGGAGATCATTCACCAGTACTGCGGACTCGCGCACGGCCTGGACTCCGCCTTCTTCCTCGAACGTCGGTTGTCGCCGCGTCTGGAAGCGTTGGGACTGGAGACCTACCTTGAGTACTACCACTTCCTACGCTACGACCCGGCGGGACCCCGCGAGCTCGAAGACGCCGTCGAGCGGATCACGACGCACGAAACCTATCTGTTTCGTGAGCAGTACCAGCTCGATGCCTTTCGTTTGGAGTTGCTGCCGGAACTCGCCAAGCGCCTAACCAAACGCAAACGCTTGCTGGTTTGGAGCGCGGGGTGTTCGACCGGCGAAGAGGTCTACACGATCGCGATGATCCTCAAGGAGCACGAGCTGCTGCACGGGTGGGCCACCCGCGTCGTTGGATCCGATATCAGCCGGCAAGTTGTCGCGCACGCGCGACGTGGCTGTTATGGTCCATCGAGTTTCCGAACGACGGGCGAGCATCACCGCCGCAAGTTCTTTCGCGAACAGGACGGCAAGCACTACATCCGAGACGACATCCGGGTCCTGTGCTCATTCGGCCAGTTGAATCTTCTGCAGACGGAGCGCTACGACGTTTTAGGGACGTGCGACGTCATCTTCTGCCGCAACGTGTTGATGTACCTCTCGGCGGGGGCGCGGCAGCGCATCGTCGAGGCCTTCTACGACGTCTTGGCCCCGGGCGGGTATCTGTTGTTGGGTCACTCTGAGTCGTTGCTCAACGTGACCACGCGTTTCGATCTCGTCCATCTGTCCAAGGACCTCGTGTACCAGCGGCCCATCTAGATCTTATGCCTTCCGACTCCGATACGTTGCGCGTCCTGGTGGTGGACGACTCTGCTTACAACCGTCAGACGATCGCCGCCATGCTTGAGTCGATCCATGACGTCGTTGTGGTTGGCCGGGCGATGAACGGAAAGGAAGCGCTACAGCTGGCCTTCGACCTCGAGCCTGACGTGATCACGCTGGACCTCGAAATGCCCGAGATGGACGGGTTTTCGTTTCTGCGCCTGCTGATGTCTCGACGGCCGACGCCCGTCTTGGTCGTGTCGGGGTACTCCCAGCGGGAGAACGTATTTCGTGCCCTGGAGTTGGGCGCTTTGGACTTCATCGCGAAACCCAGTCGCGATATCTCGCCGGACCTCAAGACCATCGCGGACGAGTTGGTCGCCAAGATCAGGATGGTCCGACGGTTGAGCGCGGTGCGCTTGTCGGACCGAGCCCGCTCGCTCGCCGAGATCGAGCGAGCAAACACGGTGCCGATCCGAATTGCACCGAAGAGTGAAGAAACTCCGCCGGTCCTAAATGGGCCACCGCCCGGCCGCGTCATCGGTATTGCGTCCTCGACCGGTGGCCCGCCTGCGCTGCAGCAATTGTTGTGTGCACTGGATCCCAGTCTGCCGGTCGCAGTGCTCGTGGCTCAACACATGCCAGCGCGGTTCACCAAGGCGTTTGCGGAACGGCTCGATCGTATCGTCGGGGCACGCGTGGTCGAAGCCATTGACGGCATGCCATTGTGTGCCGGTGTCGTCTACATCGCGCCTGGTCAGGCGAACATCGAAGTCCAGTATCGGTCCCGTGGTCTGCCCCATCCTGTGATTCGGGTCGTTGCGGCCGAGCGCAGGCGCGGGACACCAGTCCTCACCCCGTCGGGGGATCATCTGTTCACGTCACTGGCCCGCGAGTTTGGCCAAAATGCATGCGTCGTGGTGCTGACGGGCATGGGGTCCGATGGGCGCGACGGGGCTCGGGTTGCCCATGGCGCGGGCGCGACCGTGATGGCCGAAGATCCGGCGACGGCCGTGATGCCCGGCATGCCGCACTCGGTGGTCGAGACGGGATTGGTCGACGAGGTCCACCCGATCGAGTCGATGGCGGCGGCGCTGACTGCGTTCGCGCGTCGCCCTCGCAGTCGTCGGTGACCGATGATGTTATGCTCGCTGGCGTGAGTGGGGACGACAAAGCCCTGCCGTCCCTGCAGACGCAGGCTAGTCGGTTTCTGCAGGAGTTCTTGACGCAAGGCGAAGCCCTTGTCCGGGATCTGATCCAGGAAAACGAACGCCTCAAGAGCCAGGCTGACGGCGAGTCACCGACAGTGAACTCGGTCGACGTTGTGGTCGAGCGCCTTGTGCAGCAGATCGCCGACTTGGAGCATGAGTGCCACGAGATCCGCACGCTCGCCGGCTCGATGCGCGAGCAGTCGGGCGGCTACCAGAATCGGCTCGATGACCTGGAGCGTGAGCACTACCATCTCGCGGCGATGTACGTCGCGGGCAATCAGTTTCACGCGGCCGCCACGATCGACGAAGTGTTCCGCACGACGACCGAGATCTTGCTGAACTTCGTTGGTGTCGGCGGGTTTACGGTCTACGCGATCGACGAAGAACAGCAGCGCGCGTTTCCTGTAGTACGTGAAGGCGCTGAGTTGGCGGAATGCAGCGAGTTGTCGCTGTCCGACGATTCCGTCCTGGCCGCATTGGCCTCGCCGAGTGGTCCGTGGCGCAACGGTGGGGCGATGGCCGCATCGGGTGACGCCCTCATGCACCTGCCCCTCGTCGCGGGAACGCGACTCGTTGGGGTGATTCGAATCGAGAAGTTCTTGCCCCAGAAGAACGAATTCGTCGACACTGATTTCAGTTTGCTTGAGCTCATCTCCGAACACGCCGGAATCGGCATCGAAACCGCATGGATCCGTGCCCATGCGCGGGACGTGCCGATGCAACGACAAGCCCTCGAGAGTCTGGTGGGCGGATGATCGGACGGTCGGACAAACAAGGGCGCGTCAATGCGCTAGTGGTCGAGGACAGCCCGCCCATGCGGAAGATGATCGTGTTCGCGCTTTCGCGGATCCGGGAACTGTCGGTGACCGAAGCAGACGATGGTGTCGACGCTTTGCGGCGAATCGCGTCGACGAAGTTCGACATCATCATCACCGACATCAACATGCCGATCCTTGACGGGCTCAAACTCGTCAAACGTCTGCGTGCGGACAAGGCCTACAAAGACGTCCCGATCATCATCATCACGACCGAGGGCGCCGAAGAAGACCGCCAGCGCGCATTGGCGTTGGGGGCAAACGCATACATCACCAAGCCGATTCAGGCGCCGCAGGTGATCAAGTTGGTGCGCGAGACCCTCGGACTCCTCGATGGCGGCTAGGGCCGCGCCCAGGGGTTCAAAGGGGAAGGGTCCGGGGCGCCCGGCCAAGGTTCGTGCGTGTGTTGATGGCGAGATCGCCGACGCGTTGGTGGACTATCTCGGCCATCTCAAGGTCGAGCGAGGCCTGTCGGTGAACACGTTGGCGGCCTACGAGCGCGACTTGGGCGACTTCACCGTGCACCTCGTGGGTTGTTCGGTTACCGGGTTGATGGCCATCGAGGCGCGCCACGTCGGGTCATGGTTGACGGCGCTGACCGACGACGGACTGTCGGCGAGGTCGCAGGCTCGCAAGTTGGTCGCGGTGCGTGGGTTTCACAAGTACCTGCGTCGGGAGCGGCGGATCGCAGTCGACCCGACCCGCGGACTGCGACTGCCACGGTTTGCGCCTCGGTTGCCCGAGTTACTCACGACCGAGGAGATCGACGCGCTGTTGGCCGCGCCGGGCCTCGACACGCCCGCAGGCCAGCGCGACACGGCACTGCTCGAACTCATGTATGCCACCGGAT
>JAESSZ010001171.1 GCA_016763875.1 Nannocystaceae bacterium | reverse complement strand
TCGCGAATACTGTCTCGTGCATCGGCGATGACCTTTTCGAGCACAACGTTGCCCAGCAACGTGCGTACGATGTCCAGCGCTTCGAGCAGCTGCACCCCGCTGGCGAGCAGCGTCGACAACGTGCGTGCGAGACGTGAAATCGCGATCTTGCGCACCAGGTCGCCAAGCACCGGGAGCCGCAAAACCACCGTGTCCGCCGTGAGACGTCCCCCTTCGGTGGAGAGCCATTTGCGCCACAGCCACACCACACCACCGCCGAGCACAAACAGGACCCACCAGTAGACAACGAGAAAATCTGACATCCAGATCAGCAGACTCGTATTCCACGGCAGGTCGGCATTCATGTCCTTGAACATCACGGTGATCTTCGGAACGATGCCGACCATCAACACCATAATGATGATCAGCCCGAGCACACCGAGCACCAGCGGATAGACCATCGCCGAGGTGACCTTGCCGCGGATCTCGAGCTGCTTCTCAAGAAAGTCCGCCAGACGAAACAGCACGGTTTCCAGCGCGCCCGAGGCTTCGCCCGCACGGACCATGTTGACGTACATGTCCGGGAAGATTTTGGGGTAGCCCCCCATCGACTCGGCAAGAGAGCCGCCCTGGTTCACCTTCTCGGCGATATCGGACAGCACGCCCTTGAAGCGGGGACTCTCGACCTGGTCGGTCAGGGCCTTGAGAGACTCGGGCAACGTGACCCCTGCGTGCAGCAGCGTGCCGAGCAACCGCGTGGTGTACGAGACCATCTTGGGGCTGACCCGGTCGAAGAAACGCGACAGGTCGATCTCGGTACTGCCCGCGCCCCTCGCCGCTTCCGTGGCGGCGGCCGCGGTCGTCTCGGTGACCCCCGTGAGATACACGCCATCTTTGCGCAGCATCGCCTTGAGCGCGGCGACGCTCTCGGCGGTGGTAATCCCCTTGAGGTTCTTGCCCTTGGGCGACAGGCCCGTGTACGCGTACGCCGGCATCCGAACTTACGACTCCTCCGCGGTCACCCGCATGACCTCTTCCATGGTCGTCATGCCCGCCAAGACCTTGTGGGCACCATCGTCGCGAAGCGTACGCATGCCGGCCTCGACCGCAGCCGCTTTGATCTCCGAGGCGTCGGCGTTACGAATCGCGAGTCGACGCACCTCTTCGGAGATCGTCAGCACCTCGTAGACGCCGGTTCGTCCGGCGTAGCCCGTACCACCACAGCGGTCGCAGCCCTTGGCCTCCCAGACGTGCCCTGAAGGCGGAAGCTGGCGACCTTCGGGCGCGACGACGGCAAGAGCCTCGTTGTTCTCGTCAATCACCGGCCGCTTCAACGAGGGCACACCATCGAAGAAACGCTCCGGATCGACGCCCATCTCCTCAAGCTCGACCGCCAAGGGCACATGCGCCCCGCGGCAATGGGCACACACGCGACGTAGCAAACGCTGAGCCTGCAGCGCCACCAACGAGGAGGCGACCAGGAACGGTTGCACGCCCATGTCCACCAGACGTGTGATCCCCGTCGCGGCGTCGTTGGTGTGAATGGTCGACAGCACGAGGTGACCGGTGAGCGACGCCTGAATAGCGATCTCGGCGGTCTCAATGTCCCGAATCTCGCCGACCATGATGACGTCGGGGTCGTGACGTAGGAACGAGCGCAAACCCGAAGCGAACGTCAGGTTGATCTTGGGCTGAACCTGGACCTGGCTGATCCCTTCGAGTTGATACTCGACCGGATCCTCGACGGTCAGAATGTTGAGGTCAGGTTTATTGATCTCCGACAAGCACGAGTACAGCGTGGTCGTCTTGCCTGAGCCTGTGGGTCCAGTGACCAAGAAGATGCCATGCGGTCGGTGGATGGTCTCCTTCACCACCCGCAGATGGTCTGGCGCCATCCCAATGACCTCCAGCGAGAGCGCCATCGCCGACTTGTCGAGCAAACGAATCGTGATGCGCTCGCCGTGCGCCGTCGGCACGGTCGCAACACGCATGTCGACTTCTTTGCCGGCAATCTTGCGTCGGATGCGGCCGTCTTGCGGCAGACGTTTCTCGGCGATGTTGAGACCCGCCATGATTTTCACACGGGCGATGACCGAAGGCAGATACGCCTTGGGTGCCCGCTTGACTTCGTGCAGCACGCCGTCGACTCGGTTTCGCACGACGATTTCGCGGTCGCCCGGCTCGATGTGAATGTCGGATGCCTTTTCCTTGCTGGCGTTGAAAATCAGACTGTTGACGAACCTGATGATCGGCGCGTCCTCGGCCGACGCGTGCAAGATGTCTTCGTCTTCCTCGTCGAGGGCTTCGTCCTTCTTCTCAAGGTCGACGTCCTTGGCCCGCTTGGAGTAGATGGTGTTGATGAGCTCGCCCACCGACGAACTCGGCATCAAGGTCACTTGGACCTCGGCGTCATAAACCTGCCCCAAGTCGTCAAGATCGGGCATGCGATTGGGATCGGCGGCCAACACGTACAGCACGCGGAGCTCCGTATCGAGCTTGATCGGGATGACCATGCTGCTGCGCGCGTAGCCAATCGGCAACTGCTCGACAAGTTCGTCGTCGACCTCATCGGCCGGCATCGTCTCGGTCGCCGGGAGACCAAACTGCTTCGCCAACGCTTGGGTGACCTGCCAGTCGGTGCAGTGCTTGAGTCGCACGAGCGTCTCTCCGACACGCTCGTCCTCCAGGTGCTGGGCGGCAAGCGCCTCGTCGAGGGCATCGGACCCCACGAACCCCATCTCAAGCAAGAGCGTGCCAATCCGTCGTACGTCCGGCCTGGCCCCCATTGCGGGGATCAAGGGGCCGGTTGCCGAGAGCATGTTGGCGACTTGGGTGTCCATGGGTGCACGCAGGCGCTAGCGAGTCCCGTTGGCGGGGATGGGTTGGGATACGGGCGAGCTCGATGACGGACTGCCGACGATCGGCTGAGCGGCATCGTCTGCGTCTTGTGACACCGATGCATGGGGCGCCAGACCGATCTCACCGCTGATGCGGTCCTGCTGGAACTCGAGTTCCGTCTGACGCAGGAACTCGTCCTCGGTGATCATGCGCTCGAACTCGCGATTGACTTCCGCCAACAGCCCGCTCTTTTTTCGATAGTTGACGTTGGTCGACAGATCACGGCGCTTGAACGCCGTCTCACGTTCGAGAAACTCCAAACGCTCCCGCATTCGCCGCTCGTGGATCCTCCGCGCGTCGTCCGGTGTATTGAGGATGTGCGGAATGAGCACCATGAGAAGGTTGACCTTCTCCTTCTCGCGGGACTTGCGTTTGAATAGCCAGCCCAGCAGTGGAATCGAGCCCAACCCAGGCACCTGGTTCACGGAGTCGCGCTCGACCTCCTGCACCAGGCCGCCCAGCACAATCGGTTGGTCGTCGCGCGCAACCACTTTCTCCAACTTGAGCCGACGCTTGGTGGTCGTCACTCCGAGGGTCGGATGGATCGACTCGATGTCGTTGTTCTCCATCTCGATATCCAGCGTGACCGTTTTTTCGTCGTTGACGTGCGGGGTCACCACGACCTTGAGCGTCACGTCCTGGCGCTGCACCGACTGCACGGGCACCAAACCACCGCCCTGGCCGCCGCCAGGAAATGACAAGCCACCCGGGGTCGGCACATTGCGGCCAACTTCGATGCTCGCCTCTTGGTTGTCCGCCGT
>JAESSZ010001170.1 GCA_016763875.1 Nannocystaceae bacterium | reverse complement strand
CCAATGCCCCGCCCGTGGCGCGAGGTGGCTGTGCCCGATACAGTCGCGCGATGTCCAGGTTGGTCTCGATGCTCGCTGCGGTCACGGTTGCCGCGCCCCCGGTGCTTACCGCGACCGTGGCGTTGGCCGGAGTCGTGCTCAGCGCGGGTTGCGAGATGCACTCCGGACCCACGCCCGAGACCCCGACGGATGTGGCGGGCGCCCCCGACGATGCCAGCAAGACGAGTTCTGGGCTTGCGTATCGTGTGCTGACGCCGGGTACGGGAGAGACGCATCCGACGCGCAGCAGCACCGTCACCGTGCACTACTCGGGATGGACGACCGACGGCGAGCTTTTTGACTCTTCGGTGCGCCGCGGCGATCCGTCGACGTTCAAGCTCACGGGCGTCATTGCCGGATGGACCGAAGGTTTGCAGCTCATGGTGGTCGGGGAGACAACGCGGTTTTGGATCCCGGAGGCACTTGCGTACCGTGGCGTGGACGGACGTCCCGCGGGCGTGCTTGTGTTCGATGTCGAGTTGATCTCGATCCAGTAGCGGTGCGCCGAGACGGCCAGGCCGTGGACCTTGCTTGCGCAGTGGCGGCCAGTGGCCGAACCTTGTCGGGCGATGAAGCTCGACCTCGATCTCGATCTGTTCACGTACACCGGTACGGGGCCGCTGCGGCTCGCGGAATTCCCTCATCGACTCGACCGGCCGGTTTATGACGGCAAGCGTGACTATCGCCGTCGGCTCAAGGAGTTCGCGTCGGAGATCGACGGTCTCCAGAGCATGATGTACGCCCACGATCGATACGCGATGCTGCTGATCTTTCAGGCGATGGACGCCGCTGGCAAGGACGGGACGATCGCCCATGTGATGCGAGGCGTGAACCCGCACGGGATCCGCGTGCATTCGTTCAAGAAACCGAGTTCGGAGGAACTGGACCACGGTTTCTTGTGGCGGACCAACAAGGCGATGCCGGAGCGAGGCCGGGTGACGATCTTCAACCGCTCGTACTACGAGGAGGTTCTGGTCGCCAAGGTGCACCCAAAGATCGTCACGGACTATCAACGGCTGCCTCGTGCCGACACCGAGGATCTCGAGCCCCTGTGGCAGGGGCGCTATCGGTCGATCCGCGAGCTCGAAGCGTACTTGCATGGCAACGGCACCCGCGTGGTCAAGTTCTTCCTCAACGTGTCCAAGGACGAGCAAAGGAAGCGGTTCTTGCGACGCATCGATGAGCCCGAGAAGAACTGGAAGTTCTCAGAGGCGGACGTGGCGGAACGCAAACACTGGGATGCGTACATGGGGGCCTACAGCGACTGCATTAGCGAGACCTCGACTCCCGACTGCCCCTGGTACGTCGTGCCCGCCGACGACAAGAAATCGATGCGCCTTATCGTCTCCAAGATCGTGTTGTCGCGCATGGCGGCCTTGGAGCTTCACTACCCCGAGGTCAGCGACGAGCGGCGGGCGGCGCTCAGCAAGTACCGCAAGGCGCTGGAGGCGGAGTAGTCAGGGCGAGGGCCAACGCGTCATGGCACCGAGGTTGTGCAAGTTCGTGAACCCTTGGTCGGCCAGCAGCCGCAACCCCCGGCCGCTGCGCTGGCCACTGCGGCAGTACAGGACCACGGTCGCTTCCCGGTCGCCCAGTTCGTCCATGCGCGCGGGAAGTTGGTCGAGCGGAATGTTGACGGCGCCTTAGATGTGACCGCTGGAGAACTCTCCGGGCGATCGGACGTCGAGCAGTGTCGCGCCGTCGCCCACGAGACGTTGCGCTTCTTCGCCCGAGATGGTCGCTGAGCCGCGCGCGAGTAAAAAAGCGACCCCGCCGCCGAGCGCTATAATTGCCAGTGTCTTGAGCATGCCTAGGTGTCTCTGCTCGGTGAGAGCCTCTGGTGGACGAAAGGGTTCGTGTCCGCCGCGTGAAAGGAGCGGGGCTTGCTGAGCCCCGGTTTGCCCGCGATAGTAGCGTCTTGGCGGGGGACAGCGACGAGGTGCTAGTCGCCGCGGCCCGCGACGGGCAAGCGGCCGCGTTGGAGACGCTGCTGGTGCGACACCAGGCGCGGATCTATCGGTTTGGCATGCAACTGTGTCGGGATCCAGACGACGCCCAAGACGTCCTGCAAGACACGCTGCTGACCATGGCCCGGTCGGTGCGGGACTTCGAAGGCCGGTCGTCGTTGTCGACGTGGCTGTACACCGTCGTGCGCCGGATCTGCATCAAGAAGCGGCGCCGAAGCAAGTACGCGGAGATGCCCGATGCGTCGTTGGATACCGAGGCCGCGGCCCAAGTTGCGGCGATGGTTGATCAGCGGCCGCAGCCGGACGAGGTGGCGGCCAGTCGGGAGGTTGCAGTCGCGCTTGAGCGCGCGATCCGGAGTCTGGCACCGGATCAGCGGGAGGTGCTGGTCTTGCGGGACATCGAAGGCCTCAAGGCGGCGCAGGTTGGTGAGATCCTGGAGTTGAGCGTGGCGGCGGTGAAGAGCCGCCTGCATCGCGCGCGGTTGCAGGTCCGCGAGGCGATGCTCAGTGTGCTCAACGCGACGCCCGTGGTGGCCCCGGGCGGCCGCTGTCCCGACGTCCTGGCGATGTATTCCAGGTATCTGGAGGGCGAGATCGATGCGCTGCGCTGCGCCGAGATGGAGGCGCACATCCAAACGTGCGCGCGCTGTCGCGGCGCCTGTGATTCGCTCAAACAAACGTTGTCGCTGTGTCGGTCCGCGGCGCAGGTGCCCGTGCCCAAGCCCACGCAAGATGCCGTTCGCGCCGCGCTGCGGGCCGCGCTGGGACTCACAACGCCCTCAGCTCCGGGGCGATGATGAGCGCGGCGGTCAGGCGTCCGAATCCACGATGCCGACCACGAGCGCTAGACCAGCCGCAGCCGAGATCATGACGGCGACGTCTTTCCGCAGCGCAGATTCGCGGGCACTGCGATGTCCATGTGGCGCGGGCTCGGCAGCCGCAGCGCATTCATCAAGGCGACGTACGCGTCCTGAGACTCGACCTGAAGGCGGGGGTTGTGGGCGAGTTCTTCGGCGATCGTGCTTTCGGTGAAGCCACGGTAGTCGTGACCCGGGTATACGCGCGTGTCCGGGGGCAGCCGCAGAACCTTGTCGAACAGCGAGCGGTACTGCGTGGCTGCGTCGCCGTTTTGGAAGTCGGTGCGTCCCGTGCCGCGAATGAGCAGCGTGTCGCCGGTCAGCACGCGGTCGCCGAGCACGAACACATACGAGTCGTCGGTGTGACCGGGCGTGTGCATCGCTCGCAGACTGACGCCATCATCGACTTCGATGACATCGCCGTCGGCAATCGTTTGGCTGACGCACTGCGCCCGGGCCGGGTGGCCCATCACGGTGACGCAACCGGTGCAGTCGCGAAGCCCGCCCAGCGCGGTCACGTGATCGGCGTGGACGTGCGTATCGATCCCGTACGCTAGCGTCAGGCCGAGTTCGTCCAGCAACTGCACATACTTGTCGAGGTCCTCGGCGACCGGGTCGATGAGAGCCGCCCGGGTCTCACCGCCGATGAGGTAGGTGTAGGTGCTGGTGTCGCGATGGATGAGCTGCCGGAAGATCATGGGCCTCACGTGTCACGTGAGAGCCAACGCGGCGGCAAAGGGTTCGCGGTGGTAGGGGCGCCACAAATGACAAGACCCCAACGCCGCGGTGGCGCTGGGGTCTTGTCATTTGTGAGCCCGCACGGACTTGAACCGTGGACCCGCGGATTAAAAGTCCGCTGCTCTACCAACTGAGCTACGAGCCCGATTATTTGGTGACCCCACGGGGAATCGAACCCCGGTTTCAAGGATGAAAACCTCGCGTCCTAACCGCTGGACGATGGGGCCGTGTGTCAAAAAAGTCGGAGCAGACGATAAGGTAAAGAACAGTGTTTTCGAAAGGGTGCGTAACCTAAAGGGGAGTGGCGCCAGATGCAAGCTCGGTTTTCGACCCCAAGAGGATTCGAACCTCTGTTACCGACTTGAGAAGCCGGCGTCCTAGGCCTCTGGACGATAGGGTCGCAAAGGGAACGTCCAACCGGGATGCCGCGGTGGTGTAGCGGATTGGTTGGACGGTCGCAACCCAGAATACGTGCTGTTTCCGAAACAGCACAGCCGCCCAAACACCGTGCCCGAGGGTCTGGTGAGGAGGCGGCTCTCACGGGTGGGAAGGCCCACCCTCCAGGATCCAGCGCCTAGGGGGGCGCTGCGTCCCGTTCACGCCGGGGGAACGATGAAGAGACTCTTGCCGCTCTCGGCAAACGTCGCTTCTAAGATCCCAAAGTCGGCCGGGGTCGTCTCGTAGACGATGACGAACGTGTTGTCGATCTTGTCGATCGGCGGGACTGTCGCGCCTTTCCGCTCGGCGACCACGACGTAGAGCACGGATGCGGGGTTACCACCCTGTGCGGCGAACTCGAATGCGGCGTGCTTTTCACCCGGCGCTTCGTGTTTGACGCCAAGATCTTTGCCGTCCGCATAACCCTGCTCGGCCAGCGACGCCATGAACTCCTCAAGCGTCTTGTCGACGCCTTTGCCGCCCGGGAACACAAGCACATTGACGCGCTTGATCATGCCGTCGCACGTGGAAATGAACCCGCCCGACATCGTTGCTCCCGCAAACGTGGGGTTGCCATCGTCGGGTGGGAATTCAACGCCCTTGGGTGGACGCAGCAAGATCGAGGTGCTGAACAACAGCGTGGGGTCGGCGACCTCGGCCTTGCACGTTTCGGCGCCGCCGGAGGCAGCACCGCCGT
>JAESSZ010001169.1 GCA_016763875.1 Nannocystaceae bacterium | reverse complement strand
GGCTCGGCGTCGTAGCGTCGTACGGCCTGTTGTGCGCAGCGTCGCGTCAACGCGGCGAGATCGATGTCGCTTACGTCGCTGCCCCCGATTCCCAACTCAAGCCGGCTGGCTTCCAGGATGTCTTCCACGAACGCCGTGAGTCGCTCGACATCGCCGGCCATCATCGAGCGCAGAAGGTCGACTTTGTCCTTGGGTAGCTCGCGACGCTGCAGGGTGTCCAAGCACAATCGCAGCGAAGCCAGGGGGCTGCGCAGCTCGTGCGTGACGGAGTCGATGAAGGTCGTTTGGCGCCGAACCTCGAGGATCTCGCGCGCCAAGAACACCGAGAACAGCACCAGCACCGTGATGATCGCGAGGAACGAAATGATTCCGATGACCAGAAACCAGACGCTCGTGATCCCGACCACGTGTTGGTTGCGGACCAGCACGTAGATCCAGCCCGCGAGCAGCGCGGTCGTGAGCGCGACCGCGACCGAACTCAGAACAATTGGCCCCGAGATGGAGCGCGTCCGTCGCCGTTTGGTCGCCATAAGTGGGGGGCGGGTGCCAGGCTGACTCCGTGGGCCCCGCGGGATCTGTGTAACACTGACGGACCGTTGGTCAGGATGTGAGGCGACCCCAATCCGTCCCTACAGCACGTAGCTGGCGTCGGGGGGCCGGTTTGTCGACTCTGGCGGCCGGCGCTACCATCCGCCCACAATGACCTTCGTCGTCACCTCGAATTGTAAGGGCTGCCGGTTCACCGATTGCGTCGCCGTTTGTCCGGTTGAGTGCTTCCACGGTGACGGAGAGATGCTCTACATCGACCCAGACGAGTGCATCGACTGCGGCGCGTGTGTACCCGAGTGTCCAGTGGAGGCCATCTTTGACGAGACCGAACTCCCGGACGAGATGGCGAAGTGGACGCAGATCAACGCCGACAAGGCGCCAGGCCTCGACGCGGTGACCGAAACGAGCGACCCGCTGCCGGGCGCCGACGAGAAGAAAAAAGAGTTGGGCTTTTAGCGCTCTTCGGAGCGCGGTCCTTTGCGCAGGTCCATGTGCGCGGTTACGCACCTTGATCGTTTCGGCGCGGCCGGGCACTTACATTGAGGTGACGGAGTCGAGGCGACACTCGGTGGTGCGACCGATGCTCATCGGTCTTACGCTGGCCGGCTGCTCACCGTTCGGAACGTCGCCGTCGCGCGGGGAGCCGAGCCGTTGCGAACAGGACCGCTACGATTGTCAGGAACGCACGGATGTTCCCGCGGTCGCGGGTTGCGAACTTGAGGGCGAGTTGACCATCGAGATCGGGTTCGGGATGAGCGCGTTCGCGCCACTGGCGGACGGTGAGCCGCCGGCCACCTACTCGGGAGGCGGCGGTTTTCAAGCTGCGAGTGCCTCGCATGTCGGGGCCGCGCTCCGGATCGGTGGCGCAGCGCTTGATCGCTACGACGTGCTTGGCGCTCAAGTCAGTGTGTACGAGGCCGGCGTGTGCGTCACGATGGGCGAGGACAGCCGCATGTGTGACGGCGTGCCCTGGACCGCGGATCGTTCGGTGCTGCTGGGCGACGGACCCGAACTCAACGTCGTGGGCTCGGTCGTCGAAGAGTACGGCATTACAATGCCTATCGAGTCGCTCGGTCCGGGCGCCTACGTGGTGCAGGCGCTCGTCTTAGACCCCTGCGGCCAAATGGGCGTGGCGCACCACGACTTCACGCTATAGCGCGTCTGCAAACAAACTCGATCGTAGGCGCGTCTTGACCGGTGCTAGGCGTTGCGGTGGGGGGCCTGCGTTTCAACCGGTCCAAAGCGCCGCGCGGCTCGGCCTGGGAAACTTCGGGTACCTCCAGCAGGACGTCCTCGTCCGACAGCCACACGACGACGCTGTCCTCGATGAGTTCCGCGACCTCGAACATCGCATTCACGACGCTGTCGCCGCTGGATGGCCGAGCCCAAACGCCGAGCTCCTCGCCGAGTTGCTCGACGATGCACGCGATCTCGTGCTCGCTCTTTGCGGCCGGGAATCCCCAGTCCATGGCCGTGCCTCTCCCTGAGGAGCCCACGACCGCATGTCCGAGCTTCGGTGGCTGTTGCATGTCGATCCGATCCCTTCCCATCCCCAGTAGTCGTGGGCAAAGGCGGGAAAAGGTTCCCCAACCGCGTAGTTCTAGTCCTCGACGCCGATATCCGCGCGAAGTTCACGCGTTTCGCGACGCGGCGGGGCGGCGGCGGCGGACCAAGTCATGTCGGACTCAAGCCGAAACGAGCCTTCGAACGGGTGGGGTGATTCACCCCGCCACTCGTCGGGAGCCAGCAACGAAAAATAGCGCTGCCCATCGCCACGTTGGTAGAGGTGATAGGTCTGACCGATTCGGCGACGGAAGCTGCACGCGGCGCGATGGAGGGCCGCATGCGTGGCCGCTTGGTCGAGTACACGACGCGCTTTGTCCTGCAGATCGCGGATCTGCTCCGCGATGACTTCGAGTTTCGCGTTGGCGACCGTGCCGAGCATGTTGTCGGCCTGCGCGATTTCACGGGCGGTATCCACCAGATCATGAGCGGGAGCGAGTCGGCTGACCGGGTAGGGGGAGGCATGGGCCGGTGTGCTGACGTTGGCGCCGTCGTGCCGCATGAGTTTGTCGTCGTTGCCCATTGCCGTCGAGCCGTCGAGCTTGGGCCACCGTGCAACGTCTGTCGAGAGGCGCGCAGACCGGGATTCGATGTCCTTTGCGCGGAGATACCCGACCCGGTTTGAACGCGCCGCGGGCCAGGGCATGCTTGGGCCATGCAGGGCTTTGCACGGGTCGCCGCGGCCATCCCCGTATGTCGAGTGACCGACATCGATGCGAACGTGGCACGGACACGATCGCTGTGGCAGCGCGCCGACGCCGAGGGCGTCCAGGTCGTCGTGTTCCCCGAACTCGGTCTGTGCGGTTACACGGCGCGGGACCTGCTTCACGACGGCCATCTGCTGCGGCGGACTCAACAGGCCTTGCTCTCGCTCGCACACGACAACGCAGCGTTGTCGCCATTGGCGATTGTCGGGCTGCCGCTGCGAGTGGGGTCGGGGATTTTCAACGTCGCCGCCGCTGTCCAGGGCGGACGCATCGTTGCGGTCGTGCCCAAATCGTACCTGCCCAACTACCGCGAGTTCGAGGAGGCGCGATGGTTTCGACCCGGCACTGAGGTGGCTCCGGGTTCGACGGTTCGCCTGGGAGGCATCGATGTGCCGTTCGGCACGGACCTCGTGCTCGAAGCCAGCGATTGCCCTGACCTCACGGTGGGCATCGAACTCTGCGAAGACCTGTGGGTACACGCCCCGCCGAGCACGGCAGCGATCTCTGCCGGAGCGACCGTGATAGCCAACCTCTCGGCGTCCAACTTCACGATCGGCAAGGCTGAGTTGCGGCGGCTGTTGGCCCGCGCGTCGTCCGACCGCGGCAAATGTGCATACATCTACGTCGCTGCGGGGCCGGGCGAGTCCTCAACGGACCTGGCCTTCGACGCCGATGCATGTGTTTGTGAAAACGGCCGCGTCGCGGTTCAGTCCCAGCGGTTCGCGCGCGAGGAACAGCTCGTCACCGTCGATGTGGACCTCGAGGCGCTCGTGCGGGATCGGTTGTCGACCAACACGTTTGGCGACTGCAGCCGCGATCATGCGCGCCCGTTTCGGCGAGTGGGTTTTTCTGCGTCCGAAATAAAGACGCCACTGCGCCGCGTGATTCCTCGTCATCCGTTCTTGCCCCAAAACGCGTCTGACTTGGGCGCACGGTGCTGGGAGATCTTTGAGATTCAAACCAACGCATTGGCGACGCGTATGCGCGCGATAGGAAGCCCAAAGCTGGTGCTTGGCGTTTCGGGCGGTCTCGACTCCACGCAAGCCGCGTTGGTTGCTGCGGGCGCATTGGACCTCGAGGGGCAGCCGCGCGATGACCTGGTGTGCATCACGATGCCGGGTCTCGGCACCACTGCGTCCACGCGGGGCAACGCCGAAGCGCTGGTCGTAGGTCTCGGCGGCTCAT
>JAESSZ010000116.1 GCA_016763875.1 Nannocystaceae bacterium | reverse complement strand
GGTGCATCTGCGCAACATGGTGGCAGCGACCGAAGCGGGCGCCATCATACTGCCCGCGATCCCGTCGTTCTACGGCGAGGTCAAAACGCTGCAAGACGCCGTGGACACGGTGGTGATCCGAGCGCTGGACCGCGCCGGATTGGTACTGCCAGTCACTCGCCGTTGGGGAGACCAGTCATGACTATGTCCGATGCCATCGACGACGCATTGCTCGCGCGCCTGCCACAACTGGACACCGAGCCTGCTGTCCTGGGCCCCCCCGCGCTCGTGCGTCGCACTGCGCGATCCGGGGACACCATTGCGATTCGCAGCGCCCCCGCGCATGCCATCCCCGAGCCCGCGCTGATCATTCGCAACGGGCGCCAGCACCCGCAGACTGAATGGCCGACTTCGGCGAGTTGCCAGCGGGGGGACAGGATCGTGGTTTCCGTCGCCGCCAGCGTGCAGGCACGGGAGCGCTACGTCGCGTGGCTGTCGAGCCTCGCGTTGCCCGAGGGCTGCACCCTCGCGCCATGTTCCGCGGACGACGGCGCCCTGCACCGCTTGTGGTGCGTGGCAGCCACGCGGCTCGTGCTGCCCACATCAGTGTCCGTCGAAGCCCGCCACGATCTGCTTGGCATCCGTCTCGGGCAACTCGCCCTGGCCATGGGCGCCGACACCCTGTCCGGTCCGTTCGCGGTAGACCGCGTGCTTCCCCTGGCGGGTGTGCCCCGCCCCACCGAGTCCACACGCGACGGCCTTGCGGCCTTGGTGCGTTGGGCCGGCTGTAAACCCAACATCATCGCGGACGACGGCAGCAAGTCCGCTTCCGCATCTGCACAACGCCCCGCCGTATAGAGCCGTTCCTATGTCGACCCGAACCGACCCCCGTTTCGACGAGATCGCCAGCAAAGTGCGTGGCGGCACCCCCCTCACCCTTGCGGACGGCGTGTTCTTGTACCGCTACCCCGACCTGCTCGCGGTTGGCAGCCTCGCCAACGAGGTCCGCGAGCGACTCAACGGAAACAAGACGTATTTCAACGTGAACTTGCACGTCAATCCGACCAACGTGTGCGTGGCCGACTGCAAGTTCTGCTCGTTCGCTCGTCTGCGTCCCGGGGACCCTCAGGCGTACACGATGACGCTCCCGCAGATCCGCGCCAAGCTAAAAGAGCGCGGCGATGGCATCACCGAGGTCCACGTGGTCGGTGGCCTGCACGACGAGGTGCCATGGTCGTACTACCTCGACACGATCCGCGAACTCAAAGCAGAGCGGCCCGACGTGCACATCAAGGCGTACACCGCCGCCGAGATGCACTTCTTCGCGGAGCACTACAAGATGCCGATGACGCAGGTGCTCACCGAGCTCATCGACGCTGGGTTGGGTAGCATGCCGGGCGGCGGCGCTGAGATCTTCGCCGAGCGGGCGAGACGCAAGCTGTGCACGGGCAAGGCAGACGCCGAGCAGTGGCTCGATGTGCATCGCCAGGCCCACCGCTTGGGCTTGCGGACCAACTGCACCATGCTCTACGGCACCGTAGAGACCCTCGAGGAGCGCGTCGACCACATGCTGCGTCTGCGTGCACTGCAGGAGGAGACCGGTGGGTTTCAGACCTTTATCCCGCTGGCGTTCCACCCCGAAGGCAACTCGCTGGGCAAGCTTCCGGCGCCGACCGGTGTCGACAACCTACGCACCTACGCGGTCTCCCGCCTGATGCTGCACAACTTTGGGCACATCAAGGCCTACTGGATCATGATCGGTCTTGCGACCGCGCAGGTTTCCCAAAGTTTCGGCGCCGACGACGTCGACGGCACCGTGCAGGAGGAGAAAATTTACCACATGGCTGGCGCCGGGACGCCGCAGGCACTGTCCCGCTCGGAACTCGTACGATTGATCCGCGAGGCCGGGCGCCACGCCGTCGAACGCGACACCCTCTACGGCGTGCGTTGGGAAGACGATGGTGCGCCGCTGCCGGGGATCCGCATCGACGCCAGCGTGCCCTACTCCAACAACAACGGGCGCATCTCGCTCTCGGTTGCGCACTAGCTCAGGAGCCCACGCCATGACCACGCCCACCGAGAGCAGCGATACCAATCATGGTGCCAATCATGGTGCCAACAATGGTTCCCGTACCGAGCCCAGCACAGGCGCCAAACCGCTGCGGCTGCTCGCCGTTTCCTTCCTCAACGCCTGGCCGCTCTTTCGTTCGCTGACCGACTGTCGGCCGGAAAAAATCCCGAGCAACGCGGCCGGCGAGCCCCTGTTCTCCGTCAACGAGGCCCTGCCCTCGGCATGCGCCGAAGCATTGGCCAACGGCGACGCCGACGTCGCGCTCGTGCCCGTCGCAGCCCTGCTCGATCACCCCGAGTGGGAGGTCGTGCCAGAGATCGCGATCGCGGCCCGAGGCGCGGTGCAGACCGTCGTCGTGGCCAGCGATGTGCCGCTGAGTGAGGTCCGCCGAATCCACCTGGACATGGCGTCTCGGACCTCCGCCGCGCTCATGCGCGTGATCTTGGCCGAGCGAGGCCTGCATCCCGAACTCATCGACGCACCGCATGGCGCTGGTGCCGACATGATCCACGAGACCGACGGCGCCCTCGTAATCGGGGACGCCGCGTTTGGCCTCGCCGATCACCACTCCCACATCTTGGACCTGGGCGACGCGTGGTTTTCGGCCACGGGCCTGCCCCTGGTGTTCGCGGTGTGGGCAGCTCGCCCGGGCGCGCTGAGCCCCGCACACGTGAAAGCCCTGCAAGCAGCGCGCGACGCGGGCACCAAGAAATCCGAGGCGCTCGCCCGGACCTTTCGGCAGCAACGCCTCGATGCCGACGCGAACGCCGAAGTCCTGTCGGAAGCCAGCTACGCCGACTACCTGCGACGCTCGATCCGCTACCGCCTCGATGCCTACGCCCGCGAGGGCTTGGTTGAACTGCTGACCCGCATCGAAAACCACCGCGGGCGCACTAAGCCCGTGCACGTGCACTTCTTCGCCGAACCGCACGCGACCATCGCGCCCTCGAGCACGCCAGGCCACACGCGGCACTTCGACTGCGAGGCCCTGCTGGAAAAAGGCGCAGCCGGCGGTCGTCTCGATCCAGCGGAAGGCATGGTGCTGTACGACCACGCCGAGCTGTGGTCGCTGGGACGTGCCGCGGACCAGCGTCGCCAAGCGCTGCACCCCGACGGCGTGGTCACGTACATCGTGGACCGCAACGTCAACTACACCAACGTGTGCACGGCGCGCTGCAAGTTCTGCAACTTCTACACCCCGCCCGGCGGCCGCAACGCCTACGAGCTGTCCCGCGACGTGCTCGCACAGAAGTTCGCGGAGACCGAGGCCCTCGGCGGGATCCAGATCCTGCTGCAAGGTGGTCTCAACCCCGATCTTGGGCTGTCTTGGTACGAGGACCTGTTCCGCTGGACCAAGGCGAACTTCAAGCTCGCGCTGCACGCTCTGTCCCCCACTGAGATCGTCCACCTGGCCAATCTCGAGGACATGGAGATCCGCGACGTGCTGTCTCGGTTGCGGGCCGCAGGCATGGACTCGCTGCCCGGCGGCGGGGCGGAGATGCTGCACGAGGAGATTCGCGGACGGATCTCACCGTTCAAGAACTCGACCGAGGAGTGGCTCGAGGTCATGCGCCAGGCCCACCGCCTCGGCATGATCTCGACCGCCACCATGGTGTTCGGTTTTCAAGAAACGGCCGAGCACGTCATCACGCACTTCAACCGCCTTCGGGACGTGCAAGACGAAGCGCTGGCCAACCCGGTGTTCGAACCGGGTCGCGACAAACCGGGGCGATTCACCGCGTTCATCACCTGGCCGTTTCAGGCCGACGGCACGCGGCTCAAGCTGCGCGACGACACCAGTCCGTGGCGCTACCTCCGGCTCCAAGCGCTCGCGCGGCTGTACTTCGACAACATCGACAACATCCAGGTCTCGTGGCCAACGCTGGGACCCCAGGTCGGTGAAGTCGCGCTGCGTTTTGGGGCCAACGACTTTGGGTCGGTCATGATCGAGGAGAACGTCGTGTCGCAAGCGGGCGCGCACTTCATGCTCACCGCCGAGCAGATCGAGCACCATATTCGGCAGGCAGGCCAGACCAGTTCACGACGCACGGTGCACTACGACCGCATCGCCACACCCAGTGG
>JAESSZ010001168.1 GCA_016763875.1 Nannocystaceae bacterium | reverse complement strand
TTCGACTCGGTGTCGACGTCGGTGTACAGCACTTCGCGAGCCGGCCGCGCCAACGAGAAGTTGACCGCTCGGCGCGCGACCTGGACCACGATCATCACGGCCAGGGTGGGCAGCAGGGTGAGCCCCGCCAATGCGCCCATGGAGACCAGTGGCAACGCGACCAATACCGCCGCCAGTCCCCAGCGCGCGATGATTCGGCCAGTGAGCAGCGTCTGCACCCCCAGTGCCAGCAGGTTGACCGCCAGATCCATGCGCGCGAACAAGCCGGTGCGTTCGGCAGAGTCCGGGATCGCGGCCTGGATGACCTCCGCCTGCGCGAAGTACAAGATCGTGGAGATCCACGTCATGCACAGCAGGTAGACCGAGATTCCCCGTAGCCGGGGCGTTGCTAACATTGCGACGAACCCGTGCAATACGCCACCACCGATCGGTGCGGAGTCCTGGGGAGCGAAGCGTCGGGTGACGGCGTTGAGGCGATGGGCGGCGTACGACGTTCCGGCCATGAGTAGCGCCGCGACGACAAGCAAGCGCATCGGCGGTAGCCAGTGCACCAGCGTCGTGGCGAGCACCGGGCCAAACAATGCTCCCGCGGTTCCTCCCGCCGAGATCAGGCCGAACGTGCGACGCCCAGATTCCGGGGAGAAGATGTCCGCGAGCAATGACCAGAAGACCGAGACGACCAGCACGTTGAACACGCTGATCCAGATGAAGATCGCCGCTGCGAGCGCAGGGGTTGCGCTGGCGGGAAGTGCCTGTCCAACGGCAAAAAACAGCAGCATCGTGACCGCGACGCACGCATAAACACGCGGGACAACGGCGCGCCGCGACCAGCGTGACACCGCCCAGCCGTACAGCGGCACCACGCAGAGCATCGCGACGAACGTGCCCGAGAACAGCCACTGCATGTTCTCCACGCCACTTGCGATTCCCATCTCATCGCGGAGTGGCCGGACCACGTACAGCCCGCACAACAGCAAGAAAAACTGGGCCACCGCCCATGCGACCCGTTGTCTCTCGTCTGGCGGAACGTTTGCTCGGCGCCCAAGCCGTTCGCCCATCGTGGTTTTCAAGCTCATCGGACCCAGGTGCCGCCCGAAAGGTTGCACAGCCATCGCGAACTCGCCGCCTGGACCGCTTGCCGGACGTCCAGCCGCAGCAGTGGCGCGTCAGGGACAGCTGGCCGGCGGGTGGGGCAGGGCGAGTGCGTTCGGTACGGTCGCCGGAGCGCAAGGCGTCTCGGTCTCGATCATTGGCGCCCGCGATGAACTCGTTCAATGGCGCTGAAGCGGTCGCCGCAACAAAAAGAGCGCGACTCCGACCCTTCGGCCCCGATACGATGTTGCGCGCGGTCCGTTTCCTGCTCGACGGGGACCAAGCGGAGGCAGACGCGTGGGCGTGCGCGGCTGTATGTGGAGATAGCGGACGCCCCTACAGCGCGATCAGTTCTCGCCAAAACGCTTCATGCTGAGCTGTGATCTTCGGCTTGCGTTGGAAACCGCGGGGTGTAGCCGGTCATGTCTTGGCTATGCTGTTTTCGTCTGTTGCTTGCCGAGCTCTCGCAGTCGCAGCCGCTGCGCTGTTCCTTTCTGGTTGTGCCGATGACGGCAGTGTGGTCGACACCGCAGGTGGCACCGCGGGGACCATGGGACCAACGTTGCCCAACACGGAGTCTGCGGACGACGGGGTTGATGACACCGCGGGGGAGGCCACAGTCGGGCAAAGCGGCGGGGCAGATACCAGCACCGTCGGCTCATCGACGACGGGAGGTTCGGCGACGATGGGCGATGACACGAGCATCGACGACACCGGAAGCACTGACGGCACGGCTACCGACGGGACCACAGGTCCCGGGAGTGGGAGCGATGGCGGCGTTCCCTGCGATGACGACGCGGACTGCGACGACCTTCAGTTCTGCAACGGCTTAGAGACCTGTGGTGGTGGTGGGTTCTGCCTCGGCGCAATAGCTCCGGACTGCGCCGATGCGGTCGCCTGCACGGTGGACGCATGCGACGAGATCGCCGATGCCTGCATCTCGGTCGCCGACGACGGAGCATGCGACAACATGCTGTTCTGTGATGGTCCGGAGACTTGCGATCCGCTGATGGGTTGCCAAGACGGCGTCGCACCGGCCTGTGACGATGGTGTGGGCTGCACCGATGACGCCTGCGACGACATGGTCGGGGCCTGCGTGTTTTCGCCCAATGACGGCTCGTGTCAGGACACGGAGTTCTGCAACGGCGCCGAGGTTTGCGACGTCGTCATGGACTGCCAGCCGGCGCTCGCTGGGCCCGACTGTGACGACCTGACCGCATGCACGGCGGACTCCTGTGACGAGGTCGGCGACAGCTGCGTCAACACTGCCAACAATGCACTGTGTGACAACGGACTGTTTTGCGACGGCGAGGAGCAGTGCTTCACCGGGATGGGTTGTCTTCCCGGCATCGCACCCGACTGCGGCGACGACATGATCGACTGCACCGTCGAGCTTTGCGACGAGATGGCCGACCAGTGCGACGTGAGTCTGGACAACACGGTCTGCGCGATGGTCGGTCTGGACTTTTGTACGGACGCGGGTTGTGTCGCCGGCCAACAGTGCGCCAACGACACCGAGTGCGACGACGGGATCGGATGCAACGGCGTGGAGACCTGTGATCTTTCGAGTATGCCTGGTGTCTGTCAGGCGGGGATCGCCGTCTCGTGTAACGACAGCGTCGTTTGCACAATCGATGCGTGCGTCGAACTCGGGGGCAACGCAACCACGTGTGACAACGCGCCGAGCGACCCGTCGTGCGACGACGGCAATCCCTGCAATGGCGAGGAAACCTGCGATGCTGCTGCGGGGTGCCTGGGAGGGCCTGCACCGGACTGCGACGATGGGATCTCGTGCACCAACGACTTTTGTCTACCGGCGGCGGGCTGTGTCAGTCCGCCGGACGACTTCCTGTGCGACGACGGCTTGGTTTGCAACGGGGCCGAGGTTTGCGACGTGGTCCTGGACTGCCAGCCCTCGGCAACAGGACTCTTGTGCCCCGATGATGGCTTTTCGTGCACCGTCGAAGTTTGCGACGAAACGGTGGGCGGTTGCATCACGACGTTTGAGGATTCGGTTTGTGATTGCGGACTGCACTGCGATCCCGCGGCGCCCGGGGTCGACGCCGACGGCTGCACCGACGACTGCAGCATTGCGCTATGCGACGGCACGCTGTGGCAGTGCGGCAACTGCATCGACGACGACGGGGACTGCGACGTCGACGGGGGCGACCAAGATTGCTTTGGGGTCTGCGACAATAACGAAGCAGGCTTCGACGGCGACATCCCCGGCCAGAACTCTGCACCGTGCAAGGCCGACTGCTACTTCGACGACGACTCCGGCAGTGGCACCGACGACTGTTTCTGGTCGCACTCGTGCGACCCGCTGGACCCGGAACCATACGACTGCCAGTGTGAGCCGGAGCCCGCGGAGATGTTCTGCGACGCCAACATTCCTGGCTATCAGGGTTCTTGCGACGAGGCCTGGGCGACGCAGAGCCAAGAATGCCTCGATGTGTGCGGGCCGGTCGTGCCCAACGGATGTGACTGCTTCGGGTGCTGCGAGGTTTCGCTGACGGATCTGACGACCAGGTTCATCTATCTCGGCTCGGAGGAACCCGAGAACAACCCGAGTTGCAACATCGACGTCGTCGCCGACCCGCTGCTGTGCAAGGAGTGCACGCAGGTCCAGGGCTGCCTCAACACTTGCGAGCCGTGCGAGCTGTGTTTCGGGGAGACGGAGCTGCCCCCCGAGTGTGGAGGGACCCCGGAGTGTGAAGGCGAGATCCAGCCCTGCGGCGTCCCGGGACTGCCTTCATGCTCGCCAGGGCAGTTCTGCCTGACCGGTTGCTGCACCAGTTTCTAAGAACTCATAGACAGGCGACGTTCACAGTCGGCCAGGGCAGCTTGGAAGTACTTCGCCGACTCGCGCTCGTCGAGCGCGCTGCCAATATGACCGAGGAGGCAGAACAGGGCCGCCTGCCCGCGCACAAAGAAGCACCACTCGGGTTGTGCTGCCACGCCATCAATCGTGATCATCGCTTCCAGGAGTTTTTTTACACTTTGCGCGTTGACCGTGAGTCGCCCATCGGGGTGCACGGCGATCCCTGCGTTGTTCAGGCCACACGCGGTCAGTGCGGACTGATAGTCAAAGTGTTTTGGGAGATGGCCCACCCGTGCTCTCGGACTGCTCGGCGAAACAGGGGCATATCCTGGGTGGTAACAGCCAAGGCGATCTCGAGATAGGCGTGCATTGCTTGCGGACGGAGCTCAACGACACCCCCAAAGTCGAGAACGTACATGGAGCCGTCGCGAAACAGGAAGTTGCCCGGGTTGCCATCGACGTGCGTTAGCGAGCCGTCAACCGGAGTGTTCACAAACTCAAATAGTGCTTCGGCAAGTCGGTCATTCTGGTCCTTGGTCAGGCTCGCTGTGTAGTCCAGGAATGAGTCTCCATGAATGTGCTCGGTTGTGAGGACGCGCTTGGTCACAAGATGGTGATAGACCGCTGGAACACGAATGTAACGATGGCCTGCGTAAGCATCTCGGTACCGCGACTGGATTCTGGATTCGCGCACATAGTCGCACTCCAAGAATACCTGCCGCCGTGTTTCTTCGAGCAGTCCCGCCCAATCCTGTGCCGGTGCCAGCAGCTTCGCGATGGGGCAGACAAGCGACAGGTTCCAAAAGTCGTGTCCGATGGCTTCTTCGATGCCCGGGTACTGTACCTTGACTGCCACGGTTTCTCCGCTGAGAAGCACCGCCCGGTGGACCTGACCAATGCTGCCACAGCCGATCGGCTCGGAGGAAAACTCGACAAAAATCTTGTCGAGTGGCAGGCCCAACTCGCTCTCCACGATGTTTCGGATGGACTCTGAAGATGCGCTCGAAGACTTGTCGAAGAGTTCTTGGAGACCACCGTCAATCCGCTCGGAAAGGTCCAGTCCGAGGTAGCCTGCGTGTTGCGCCATTTTCATGAACGGACCCTTCAGGCGCCCTAGATGCAGAGCAATGAGCGCGTGCAGGGACTCTCGTTCCTCATCGCGGAGGCGCTTCTTTCGGTGGCTCGGAGCAAAGTATCTTCGCACCCGCGCGGTGCCGAACTCAGCCGCAAGCCTTGTGACGATGGCGGCCGTGTATCCAGTGCGCCGGGCCCAACCCGGGTACACATAGAGTGGATGGCGTTGCTCTTGCTTCGGTCTGCCCTCGAGCCGTGTATGCATGTCGCTCATCAGGCCCAACACGTCACTGCTGTCGCCATCGCTCAGGGATTGGGAGACCTGACGATAGGCCGACCGTACTAGCGTACAGAGAGAAGTCTTCTTACGGCGGTAAAGCCAACGCGCTGCGCATACGAGAAACACCAACCCGACTTCGGCAGGGACTCTCGGGAGTAGCGAATGCAGATGGCTTCCAAGACTCAGCACCCGGTTCTCGATGGGCGTCGTCACGTTGTAGAGATCGTGCACAACTTGAGCGACCTTGTGTGTGTCCGAGGCTCCGTCCGGGACGAGCAGCATCCTCGCCTCTGTCTTCGAGGGCACCGCGTACGCGTAGAGCAACAGCAGGCAACCTGCGGTCTCGCGGCCCGAACCGAGTTGTTTGCGCCAACGCTTGAGAGGGTCGGTCGACGCACACAGGTGGACCTGGCACAGCGCGCGTTCTAGCTGCAGCGTGGCAGCGGCATCATCGGGACCATGACGCAATGCGCGATCCGCATGAACCAGGGCTTCCAAGTGGTCCCCACGCAGGCGCAAGTTTCGGACGCGCGCGGCGTCGTCGTCGAGCGCGGCCGTCGGGCCCAGTCCAATGCGGGACAACGCCCGGGCCCCGGCGTCGCAGTCGATGTGTTTGGGAACCCCTTGCCCAATCTCCAGGGAGTGAGCGAACAATGAGCACCAAGTCGCATTCCATACATCGCCAGCATTGAGAAGAAAGGCACCCTTGGCGTGAAAGACGTCGGAAAACAGCAACGATGCTTTCGAATCGTTTGGCTTGATATCCAGACGTGTCGTTAGGGATACTGCAAAGTCCTGCGCCTGCTCGACTACCGAATGCCAGAGTTCCGGAGCGGCCGCGCTTGCCGCTCGGTGTATGGATTCGATCGCGTACGCCAAGGCTTGCACGTGCAGGCCACAATCCGGACCATCGGCAAGGCTGCGCGCATCCGTCAGTAATCGCTCAGGACCCTCCGAAGAATCGCGTGGCGACCTGCTTTGTGCCGCCTCCTCGCGTGCGGTGCGATACCGACTCACAATCCAAGGCGTGCGGCCCGCCGCCAATCTTCTCGCCACGGGGTCCTTTTACCTCAACTACGCCTGCTTTCTAGCTGTTGGTGCCCGGCGAGTCGGTCGCTGGCGGCCTTTGTGGCGCGGGGTCGTCGTCGATCACGCTAGTCGGTTGATCGCGGTCAGTCGTGGCCCAATTGCGGCCGTGCCGTCACCCGGACGGACACCCCCATGAAGTTGCAAGTCTCGGACGCGCGCTGCTTCGTCGCCACGCACGGTCACCACGCACGGTCGTCGCGGCGGGTTCGTTGCAAAAGAACCGATATGGGCCGCGCACAATACTGATATCTCCGCTTAGACAAACTCACTTCGGCGACACGCAACGCCATTCACGACGTGCATCAAAATCATTCTGCTAGGGTGATTTGTAATGAGCTCGGGGAAATGGAATTTCGCCGTGAAACCACGATTGGGGCTGCTTGTGGCCCTATTTTGGGGTGGCACACCAGGATGCAACGACGGCGATGAGGCTCAAGTTGGCGAGACTGACCCAGCCCAGGTTTGCGGCGACTCTGTCGTCGATACCGGTGAGGCCTGCGATGACGGCACTACCGATGACGGCGCTACCGATGACGGCACTACCGATGACGGCGATGGCTGCTCCGGCGATTGCCCCTCCGAGGAGATCTGCGGCAACGGGGTTGTCGACAGCGCGGTAGGGGAAGCGTGTGACGACGGCAATACCGATGACGGCGATGGCTGCTCCAGCGACTGCCTCTCCGACGAGAGCTGCGGCAACGGGGTCGTCGACACCGTGGGAGGCGAAGCGTGTGACGACGGCAATGTCGTGGGCGGCGATGGCTGCGCCAGCGACTGCCTCTCGGACGAGACCTGCGGAAACGGGATCGTCGACGCCGCGGTCGGGGAAGCGTGCGACGACGGCAATGTCGAGGATGACGATGGTTGTCTGGCCACTTGCGCGCTGGCCTCTTGCGGTGACGGCATCGTTGACGCTAGCGAGCTCTGCGACGATGGAAACGTCAGCGATGGCGATGGTTGCAACGGCAACTGCACGTCCGACGAGAGCTGCGGCAATGGCATTGTCGACACGTCGGTGGGGGAGTCTTGTGATGAAGGCGATTCCAACAGCGATACCGTGGCCGACGCGTGCCGAACGAGTTGCACTGCCGCGGCGTGTGGCGACTCGGTCCAAGATACAGGCGAGGCGTGCGATGACGGCAACGCCTTTTCTGGCGACGGCTGCGCGGTCGGTTGCCAGTCTGACGAGAGTTGCGGCAATGGCGTGCTCGATTCGGCGGCCGGCGAAGCGTGCGACGATGGAGACGCCAACAGCGATACCTTGCCCGGTGGCTGCACGACGAATTGTACGATTGGCTTCTGCGGTGACGGGGTTATTCAGCTTGAGCTTGGCGAGGCGTGTGATGGCTGTACGGGCTGCGACGACGCGACCTGCCAGGCGGTAGATCCAACCTGCGGCTGTATCTACTCCGCTTACCTGCAGTCTCCTTTCTCGCAGGAGGACGTGTATGCGTGTTCGACCGGCCAGTGCGAGCTTGAGTGCACAGCACCGATTGAGGCTCTCATTCAAGAGTGTATCCTCGAAAACCAGGAGTTGCGCCCGGAGGAAGCTGACGAGGTCTGCCGTACTCCGGAGCAGGAGGCTCTTGATGCTTGCGCAAACGGAAGTTCTCCTGGTGTCTTGGCTTGCACGACGGGCAATGTGAGCGACTGTTTGTTGGAGTGCCCCTCGGTTGACCCCGGCGGCGCGATTGGGTTCTGCGGTGACGGGAACATCCAACCCGAGCTTGGCGAAGTGTGTGACGGCTGTGCGGGCTGCGAGGACGGTACGTGCCGAGCGACAGATGCCACCTGCGGCTGCCTCTACTCAGCTCACCTGCAATCTCCTTTCTCGCAGGAAGACGTGGACGCGTGCCTGGTGGACGAGTGCACTGCTCAGTGTGTGGAAGCAGGTGTGGATGCGGT
>JAESSZ010001167.1 GCA_016763875.1 Nannocystaceae bacterium | reverse complement strand
TCGCGTTGATCCGCCGGCCGGGCCCGCAACTTCGGCGCTGGCCGGCGCCGTCCCGCTCGTCCATGATCGCGGGATGACGTCGATGCGAAATCGCTCGTGGATCGTGGCCCTCGCCGGTTCGACCGCCCTGATGTTGGCGCCTGGCTGCGCGGAGAAGCCCGGCAAGAAGTCCGACGACAAAGACGAGAAGGACAAAGACAAGAAGGGCAAAGACAAGAAGGGCAAAGACAAGAAGGGCAAAGACAAGAAGGACAAAGACAAGAAGGACAAAGACAGCAAGGACAAAGACAACAAGAAAGAGTAGAGCTTGCCGCATGCGTCTGCCGCTGCGTCATCCGCCGCCTCGAGTCGACGCGGACCCGCGGCAGTGCGCCCACCTCGACGCTCTGGCCGATGCGCTGGTCGGCGTCCCGTTGGGGCCCGCCGCCGCGTTTACGAGTTCGGTGCGGTCGCGTGGTCGGCACGGAAACGCGCTGCAGTGGCATTTAGGCCTGCGTGCACACGACAATGACGGTGTGCCCGACTGGGAGGGACGCATCGAGATCAAGTTGGTCTCGGTTTGGCGGCGAGCTAACGGTGAGGTCACCAGCGACAAACTCAAGGTCTGCGACATCGGGGTCGACCCGTGGTCGAAACTCTCGAATGTGCTGTGGGTTTTCGCTGATCGCCTGACCCGAGTCGTCGTGGGCTGCCGGTCGTGGTGCCTTTCCGGAGAGGCACGCGTCTCTCTCGAAGCCTCGTGGGAGGCAGATCCGCACTTCGATGAGCCGGCGCTGTTTGTGGAAGCCCGGGAGCAAGGCGGCGGCGGCAGCCAGCCGGTCAAGCGCGCGCCCGCCTACTACCTGGCCGCGCGATGGCTGTCGCAGGTCGGCCTGCTGCCCGACCCGAAGGGGGTTTTCGCGTTCGACGCGATCTGGGCCCGCGATGTGCGCGCCGAGCACGGGCGGGACCCGGTTGCCCACGTGCTGACCGTCCACAACCCCGGAGCCCCACACCGCTGCCGCCGCTGCGGAGGCCCCGTGAACTACCTCGCGGACCGACTCCGTGAGTTCGGCTGGGCGCCGGCCCGCCACGGCATGCCGCATGGCGGCGATTGCGCGGTGCGTGGTCATTTTGTCGTCAGCCCGGCGTCTTTGCTGGCGCCGATTAGCCTGCCCGCGCCTCATTTGCTCGAGATTCTTGAGCGCCGCGAGCCCGAGGGACAGATCTGGCGGCTCTGCGACCACGTACAGGAACCAGACGATCACCTTCATTGACGCGGTCCGGTGAGCCAGAGCACCGTTGTTTGCCCCTGCAATGGCATCTAGCGGTGGCTGCCGCCGAGATCGCGCGGTCGCGGCGCCGGTTGCGGGCCGCCGCACGACATCGTTGTCGCGGTCGCAACCGTTGTAGCCGCCTGATTCCGGACATCTGCGTCATACCTAGGACCCGAACTGGCCGGGTGGGGTGGGCCGTGTCAGCGCGACACGAATCATTTCAAAGGTTTGACATTTTGGCCCGGCGCTCGCAAAGAGGGGCACCATCGGTTGAGCAGACGTTGCTCCGCAACAAGTCGTCTCTCCGAGTTTGCTTCGATTACGTGACGACGAGCTTAGCCCTTTGATCTCTTGGTCTGACTTGCTTCTAAATCTTGGTCTGACTTGCTTCTAAATCTTGGCTTGGCTTTCCACTGACTTGAGACTGAACTTACTTGGCTTGCCCTGACTTACTTTTGGCTTAGTACTTCGCTTAACTTGCCGTTTTTCTTAGACTTTCCTTAACTTATCTCTGGCCTACGCTCGACGTAAACGATCCTAAGAAGCGACTCGGAAGCATGGCGCAACAGCGCCCTTTCGGTCGGTGCGCTTACGCAAGTTTAGAGACTTGGTAACACTGAAACCTGGGGGGGACCCGAGACGGCTTGGTCGGCTATCTCGGGTCTTCGTTTTGGTTCGACAGCGGTGATAAGCCGTCTCGCACGTGCCCACAGTCCCAAACAACGGGTCCTCCACGCTGCCTCGCGTCGCCGTCATCGGCGGCACCGGTTACGGTGGTGCGGAACTCATTCGCCTGCTGCTGCCCCACAGTGGCGTCACGCTGTCCCGTGTCACCAGCATCGACCGCGTCGACGAGCCGCTCGAGGCCGTGCACAGAAGTTTGACGCGAACCGGGCTGACCTTTCAGAACATCCCGCCGGCCGAAGCGGGGCAGGACATGGATGTCGTGTTCCTGGCGCTGCTCCACAAGGTCAGCGCCACACTTGCCCCTGAGTTGTCGGCCATGTCGGCCCGAGTGATCGATCTGTCGGGTGACTTCCGCTTGCGCGACGCTGAGGCGTACGCCGAGTACTACGGAGGGCCGCATCCGCACCCGGATCGCCTTGGCACGTTTGTGTACGGACTACCGGAGTTGTTCCGCGAGCAGATCGCCACTGCGCGCCGGGTTGCGTCCCCCGGTTGTTTCGCCACGACGATTACGCTTGGTCTGTTGCCCCTGGCCAAGGCCGGCATGCTGCGCGGACCGATTCATACGGTGGCCGCGACCGGTTCTTCTGGCAGCGGCGCCTACGCCAGGGATGGCACCCACCATCCGCTGCGGGCCGGCAACCTCAAGGGGTACAAGCCGCTCGTTCACCAGCATCGTCCCGAGGTCGAGCAAACGTTGCGTGATGCCTGCATCGCCGGTGGGCACGAGCCAGCGTTGTCCCTGCAGTTTGTGCCGGTCTCGGCCCCGCTGACCCGGGGGATCCTCGCCAACAGTTTTGTCGAGGTCGATGCATCGATCTCCGCCGAGCAGATCGACGAGACGATGCGGACATTTTACCGTGACGCGGCGTTCGTGCGCCTGTTGGGCGACGGACAGCAGGCCGAGGTTGTCGCCGTCAAAGGCAGCATGTGGGTCGATCTATCTTGGACCGTTGGCGGCGTCGACGCGACGACAGGGCGCCGCCAGGTCCTGGTCAGCACTGCCTTGGACAACCTCGTCAAGGGCGGCGCAGGACAGGCCGTCCAGGCGATGAACATCATGCTCGGGCTACCCGAGCGCACCGGCATCGACGCCCCCGCACTGTGGCCGTGACCAAGACCGTTGTTCTCAAGTTTGGCGGCGAGGTTGTCGCCGATGGCCGGGCACTGCGTGGTGTGCTGGACGACGTGGCGACGCTGTGGGACCGCGACTATCGCTTCGTGCTGTGCCACGGGGGCGGACCACAAGCTGGCGCATTGCAGGCACGTTTGCAGCTGCCGGTCGTCAAGGTCGGCGGCCGGCGGGTCACCGACGAGGCGACGCTCCTGGTAATGAAGCAGGTGCTTGCGGGTGAGGTCTCCGTGGATGTGGTGGCTGCCGCGGTGGCCGCGGGGCTTCGTGCGGTCGGGGTCTGTGGGGTCAGCGACGGCCTTGTATCGGCCCACCGTCGCCCGCCCACACTCGTCAGCGGCGGCGGTGATGCGCCCGTGGATTTTGGACTCGTGGGCGACATCGACCTGTTCCGCACTGAGTTATTGACGCACCTGTGGGCCGGTGGCTTCTGCCCGGTGCTCAATACACTCGGCGTGGACCGCCAACCCACCGCCGACGGCTTGACGCGCCAAGTTTACAATATCAACGCCGATACGGTTGCCGCCGCAATCGCGGGCGCCATTGGGGCAGACCATCTCATGCTAATCACCGCGATCGGTGGCGTCATGCGAGACAAGAACGACCCAAGCACGCGGATCCCACGCCTCACCGCCGCGCAGGCGAGGGCGGCTATCGCCGAGGGGACGATCGTGGGCGGCATGATCCCAAAGATTGAAGAAGCCCTCGATAACCTCGCCGCGGGTATTGGGGCCGTGCACATCCTTCCGCCCGGCCCCGGGGTTATTGCCGCTGCCGCCGAGCAGCCTGGGCGCGTTGGTACGGTGCTCGTTGCGCGCGACGGATGACTGATTTGATGACTGACTCGATGGGAAACGCAGGCCAAGGCGACGCGCTGCGACAGCACGTCAGCGAGGTGTTCGAGACCACGCAGGTCCCGTTCTTCCGGGACCTTGTGGAGGCGCCCAGCCACACCAAAGCGAAAGACGACGTGGAGGCTGCGGCGCGTATTTTTGATGCCGCAATGGACGAGATGGGATTCGTTCGTACGCTGGTGGCCGACGACAGCGGCACCTACGCTGACCATCGAATCCACGAGAGCCCCGGGGTCGGCGCGGCGCCATGCCTGGCGCTGGTCGGTCATATCGACACCGTCTTCCCGCGGAGCATGGGTTTTCTTCACTACGAACGGGATGGCGACATCGTGCGAGGTCCCGGGGTCTTGGACATGAAGTCCGGACTGTCGTGCATGGTCCTCGCCCTGTCGGCATTGCGCTCGGTTGATCGTTCGGCCTTCGACCGTCTAGCCGTGCGCCTGGTGTGCAATGCCGACGAGGAGGTCGGCTCGCCCACAAGCGATGGTATTTTTGCCGATCTGGCGCCGCGAACCTCTGCGGCGCTGGTGTTCGAAGGTGGTCGCGACGGCGACAAAATCATCACGCGTCGCAAGGGTGGAGGTATGTTCACGTTCGATGTGGAGGGGAGAGCCGCGCACGCAGGTGTCGACCATGCCGCGGGCGTGAACGCGATCGCGGCGCTGAGTCATCTCGTCCCACGCATCGAGGCGCTGACGGCCTACGATCGTGGGGTGACCGCCAACGTCGGGCTCATCGAGGGAGGGACGGCCAAGAATACCGTGCCCGAGCACGCACGCTGCGTCATCGATACGCGGTTCGAAACCGTGGCCGATGCCCAGGCCGTTCGCGCAGCCCTGCAAGCCATCGCGGATGCTCCGTGGGATGACACGGTCCCGCAACGACTCCACGCGGCGACCGTTCAACTTGGCGGCGCTGTCACCCGGCCCCCGATGGAAGCGACCGATGACAGCCAGGCCTTGCGTGGCCGCTATGAGGTCCACGCCGCGGCGGCCGGGCTCGCGATCGGCGAAGCACCGCGCCAAGGAGGGGGCTCAGACGCCAATCTGCTGGCCGCGCACGGCGTTCCTACGATTGATGGCTTGGGCCCGTTCGGGAAGTTCTTTCACGAGCCGCAAGAATGGAGCAGCCTTGCCAGCCTATTGATGCGGACTCAGGCTCTGGCCTGCTTCTTGGCCGAGCAGGCCTCTCAATGACCGACGCCGACTTACTAGGCTTACTCGTTATTGTGCTGTGCTCGGTGGGCAGCATGTTCTTCTCGGGAAGTGAGACGGCGATCACCTCTTTCGGGGACCACCAGGCCCGTCGACTGATGGAGGAGGGAGGACGCGAGGGGAAGATCGTGACCAACTGGGTCGAACGTCCCGTCCTCGTGCTCTCGACGATCCTCGTCGGCAACAACGTCACCAACACGCTGATGGGATCCGTGGCCACAGCGTTGGCGATTCGCCACCTGTCCGACGGGCGGTATGCCGAGTACGCCGTGCCCGTTGCGGTGCTGCTGACGACGACGGTGCTGCTCATATTTGGCGAGATCCTACCGAAGGCGTTCGGTCGCCTCTACGCCAACCGCATTGCGATCCCGGTCCTGCAGGTGCTTGGTGTGTTTGGTCGTGCCGTGTTCCCGATCACCTGGAGTCTCAGCAAACTGACGAACCTGATGCTGCGACGCGTGACAGTGGACGACTCCAGCAAGGTCACTGCGGACGACCTCGACTACTTGGTCAAGGTGGGCCAACGGGAAGGCTCGATCCCGGCGGACCAGGCGGCACTGCTCCGCGGCATTTTTCGCTTCGAGGACAAGATCGTTCGAGACATTATGGTCCCACGGGGACAGGTCACGGCGATTGACCTGGGCTGGGAGATGCGCCGAGTTATCGAACTCGCAAACTCGCGTGGGCACAGCCGAATGCCCGTGTACGCGTCCGATTTGGACAAAATCGAGGGCGTGTTGCATGTTAAGCAGTTGGTCGGGATCTCCACGCCGACCCGCGACGACATCGAGAGATTGATGCGGGCGCCGCTGTTTGTGAGCGAGAGTCTTCTGATTCAGGACTTGCTGCAGCGGTTCCGGGAGATGCGTATGCATCTCGCAGTGGTCGTCGACGATGGTGGACGCACTGTGGGCGTGGTGACGCTGGAGGATGTGCTGGAGCAGATCGTCGGACAGATCTTCGACGAAACGGATCGCGCGCCCTCGGGGATCATCGACATCGCGGGGGTTCACTTTCTTTCGGGGCAGACGAGTCTGCGCCGCGTCGAGGAGATGTTCGAGCACGAGTTCGAGGAACTCGACGGCGTCGATAGCGTGGGCGATCTGCTGACGCAGCTGGCCGGGCAAATGCCGATCACCGGGTCGGTCTTCGTCTTCGAGGCCCTCCGCTTCAAGGTTCTGGCGGCCGACGACCGGAAGTTGATCCGGATTAGCGTCGAACGCGTCGAGGGCGACGAAGGCGGGGAGTAAGATGGGCCGACGCTATCGCTGGTACTTCGCTTGCCACCGAGCGAGTGCCCAGGCCGGGAAGATCTGGCGGTAAAGGCGGTATTCGAGCATGGCGGTGTTGAAGAACACCCCCGTGGCTGGCTCGCTGGGCCACGCGCCCGAGGTGGATTGTCGCGCCACGAGAAACCGAATGCCGCGGTCTATCGTAAGGCGTTCGTGTGGCGCGACTTCCATCAGGGTCAGCAGCGCCCACGCGGTTTGCACGACGAGACTGCGCGCCTCCTTGGGGAGCGGCACCGCCGTTTCGTCCACCATGCCGCGCCAGTCTTCACCCCACCCGCCGTCGCGCCGTTGCATCCCCACCAGGACCTTGGCGGCCCGGGTGTTTTGCGGCGCGGCGGTCCCGACACCGGCCGCCACCAGTCCAGCACTGGCGAACAACGTGCCGTAGGTGACGTTGATTCCCCAAAAACCGAGCCAGCCGCCGCCCGGTTGCTCGCGCTCGCCGATGAACGCCACGCCGCGGTCGACTGCGGCCTGCGTCCGTTGGCGCAACTCGCCTGGAACCTGGTCGCCCATCACGCGCAGCGCATAGGCCAGCGCGCGCACGCAACTACCGCTGCACTCGGTATAGGAGTACTCCAGCATGCAGTTGCCGTAGATCTCGGCGGGGTTGTAGCGGCGCAGTGCCATCGAGCCGCGGCGCGACTCGTAGGAACCAAAACCGCCGTCGTCGTTCTGCCGCAGCAATACAAACTCGATGGCCGCGAGCTTGTCGGTTCGCGAGAGTTGTCCGGCACTGTCGGAGACTCCGGCAACCTCGGCGCGGAGCAGCGCCTCGAGCGCTTCCGCGGTGCAATCACTCACCGGCCACGGGTGATCTTCGTTGGCAAATCCCCAACCACCGGTCGTGGGCGCCCGAAAATGTCGCGGACCTCCGGGGAGTTCCTCACGCAGCTGCGCCTTGGGCAGCCAGTGGCAGGCGTCACGCACGATGGTGTCGGAGGTCTCGCAACGTGGTCCCTCCGTCAGCGCTTGGATCAAGAACGACGTGTCCCAGATGTCGCTCCGGGCGCCACAGATCCGCATGCCCTCGTCCTCGTCCTCCCAGACCCAGTACTCGATGCCGTCCAGCGCGGCCTGCAGGTTGGGGTGGTTTCGGTCCGTGATGAACAGAGCGAGCGTGAATAGCAGGCCATTGACCGGCGAGAGACACACGTTGTTCGTGCTGCTGAGCTCGAAGTTGATGTGCTCCAGTGCTTTGGCCAGGGCCTTTCGGCGGACGAACGCTGGGGTGACGGTCTGCACCCGCCGCAGCAACGAGAACGCGGCCGACAGCCCTGCTCCCGGAGCCTCGAAGAGATCGGTCGGAGCGATGTCGTCGCGCGTGGCCGCGAACCGCTTCGGGTCGTCGCCTTCCGGGAACAACTCGCTACGGATCTCGGCGATCCGTGCGTCACTGGGATGGACGAATGCGTGGCCGTACAGGAAGGACAGCCCCAAGTAGATGAGCCGCATGTGGCAATAGAACCGCCGCGGGTGCAGTGGCGCGGACTGAGGCAGCAGCCACAACTCCGGAGCGATGGGGTGCACGCCGCTCCACGGGTAAAGGCCAAGCATCGCCAGCCAGATGCGGCCCCACTGCGGAAGTCCGTAGGGCCCACCGTGCTCCGCGATCCACCGTCGGGCGCCGGCCACCAGCGGGTCATCGCCGTCGTAGCCCAACAGCCGCAGCGCGACGTAGCCCAGCACGGTGTGGAACAAGTACGACGGACTGTCGGGGTGCATGCCCCAGCCTCCATCGTCGCAGACTTGGCATTCGAGGCTGCGCCGGATCCGGGCGCGACGCGGCCCGTCGATTGGCCGCCCCAAGATGTGGCGCAGCATCACGTACTGACTCACCAGCATCGGATTCCAGACCACTTCGCCCGCAACACGGCCGTCGGCGTGTTGGACGGAGCGCAGATGTGCCAGCGCGCGCGCGTACGCGAGGCGTACGGGCTCGTGCAGGCCTTCGTTGCCCGAGGCTATTGTGGCTGCAGAACCAGGAACCATTGATGCGGGAGGAAGGTCTCCTCGCGCTCGAGCGAAAAACCGGCCTGCTGCAACTCGGCGATGGCGCTATCGCGGCCAATGCGATGTTGCGGCTCGGGAGCCATGCCCTGCGGCGGGCTGGCATCCGGCCGAAATTCGATCACGGCGAGGCGTCCCCCGGGCTTGAGCGCCCGTCGGACCTTGGTGAAATACGCGACGCGGTCGCGAATGTACGCATACGTGTTGGCGGTGAAGACAAGATCGAGCTCGCCTTCGGGAAGCATTGGGTCGTCGTACAGCGCGAGATGGGGCTCGATGTTCGGGGTTCCCCACGACTCCCGATTCTCTCGCAGGTAGTCGTCGAACTCGCCGTCCACGTCGACCGCGAAGACGCGTCCCTTGGGGACCTCGAGCGCGAGCCGGCGAGTGAAGTATCCGGAACCGGCGCCCACGTCCGCGACGGTAGCCCCCTGGTCGTTCAGCCTCAGCGCTTGCAAGACCTTGTCGGGGAACTGCCAGCTGTCGCGCGAGTCGTCCTCGAACACGGCGATCATCGCCTGCGGATCGTCGTAGTGCTGCGGCGGG
>JAESSZ010001166.1 GCA_016763875.1 Nannocystaceae bacterium | reverse complement strand
TACTGGGACGATCGCCGGAATTCTTAGCGAGCATCGCTGCGATCGCCTCGTCGATCCCGACGGGTAGAGTCGCCACGAGCGCCGACGGAGGGGTTGCAACCTCGTTGACGTGGCGCATCAATGTCTCGAGCGGCGTTGTGCCCCTAAACGGGACCACCCCGGTGAGCATCTCGTAGGCGAGGATTCCGAACGCGTAGATGTCGGTCGACGCCTCGACGGGCCGTCCCCGAGATTGCTCCGGAGACATGTACGCGGGCGTGCCGAGAATCTGGCCCTCGGCGGTCGCCGCCTCGCCGCCGGCCGTCGCCGCGTCGTCTTGCACCTCGGTAGGGGAGGGGAGCTCGCGGAGTTTGGCGATGCCGAAGTCGTGCAACTTCGGGCGCACCTCGCCGTCCTCCGTTTCGACGAGCAGCACGTTGGCGGGTTTGAGGTCACGGTGAATGACGCCGTGTTCGTGCGCGGCATCGATCGCGGCCGCCAGCCTGCGCAGGATTGGAAGCGCGCGCGACAGCGACAGCGGGCCGTCGTCGTGCAGTCGCTGCGCAAGCGTGGGCGCCTCGATTAGCTCCATCACGAAGTACAGGCGCGCGTCGTCGGTTTCGCCGAACGCGAACACGTCGATGATGTCCGGATGCCCAATCTCGTTGACCGTGCGGGCCTCGTTGAGGAAGCGTGTCGCGTGCGTCTGCGAGGCTGAGTATCGGCGGTGCAGTACCTTGATCGCGGCCGTTTTGCGGATCACGGGGTGGACTGCGCGGTAGACCCGGCCAAAACCACCGGTGCCGATCTCGTTCTCGAGAACGTACTCGCCGAGTTGGGTACCGGCGGGGAGTTTCTCCGTGTCGTCGCTGCTGTCCGGGCTCGGAACTTGGGGCGCGACCGGTTTGTCCACAAGTGCGTCAGTCCGCGCATCGGCGACAAGGAGGGACGCGACCTCGCTGCCCAGCGCGTCGTCCTCGCCGCATTCCGTGGCGATGAAAGCGTCGCGCTCGGCCGAAGGCAGGGCCAGGGCGGCCTCGAACAGCTCTTGGACGCGACGCCATCGCTCGGGGGTCACCGAGGGAGTCTACGCGTCCGAGCAACGTTGGGGGTCTCTCGAACCCGGGTCGAACCGCCCAAAACTTGCGTGGAAAGACGTAGGAGGGGCTCAAAGCCCGCGGAACCGCGAGTCTTTCGTGTGGGGCACACGCATGCTAATAACTGCGCTTCCCCGTGCCACAATCCGCAATTGTCGTCAATGCAGACGGTCCCGACACTCGTGTCGCGCTGATCGAAAATGGGATCCTTTCGGAGCTCTACCTTGAGCGTGATCGAGAGAGAGGCACCGTTGGAAATGTCTATAAAGGCCGGGTGCTTCGCGTGCTCCCCGGCATGCAAGCCGCCTTCGTCGACATCGGCGAGGAGAAAGCTGCGTTCCTATACGCGGGAGACATCGCTCCGAAAGACGGTAGCGCCAACAACGACGAAGACGCCAAGGTCCACGAAGGCTCGGGCGTCCCGCGTCGTACTGGTAAACCGGGCGACATCGCCGGACTGGTTCGCCCCGGACAGGAGATCCTCGTCCAGGTCGTCAAAGACCCGATCTCCAACAAGGGCGCGCGCATTACAACGTACGTGTCGCTTCCGGGTCGCAACGTCGTCTTCATGCCGACGGTCAGCCACATCGGGATTTCGCGTCGGATCAACACCGAGCGCGATCGTCGTCGACTGCGAAGGCTCGTGGATCAAATGCGTCCCAAGGGGGCCGGGTTCATCGTGCGCACTGTCGCCGAGAACGCGAGCAACGGGCAGGTCCGCGCCGACATGGACTACCTGCTGAAGTTGTGGGCCAACATCAAGGTCAACGAGCAGATCAACCGCGCACCCGTGCTGCTGTATCGGGACCTAGACCTCGGTTTGCGGGTCATCCGCGACAATCTGACTCCCGAGTTGGACTCGGTCATCGTCGACGACCGCGTTGCCCACGATCGCATCGTGCGGTTCGTGAAGACCTTTATGCCGGCTTACGCCGAAAAGGTTGAGCTCTACCCGCCAGGTCGCGAGGCGATTTTCGACGGCTACGGCATCGAGCTGGAGATCGACCGCGCGCTTGAGCGCCAGGTTGGACTCAAGAGCGGCGGTTCCTTGATCTTCGACCAGGGCGAAGCACTCACGGCGATCGACGTGAACACGGGCAAGTTCGTCGGCAGCAAGGGCAAGACGCTCGAGCAGACGATCACTCAGACCAACCTTGAGGCGGCCGAAGAGATCGGCGATCAGCTGCGACTGCGTAACCTTGGCGGTTTGGTGATCATCGACTTCATCGACATGGACAAGGAGTCCAACCGTCGCAAGGTCTATCGCAAGCTCCAGGACGTTCTGAGGAAGGACCGCGCCAAGGCGCACATCACCAAGATCTCAGAGATGGGTCTGGTGGAGATGAGCCGGAAGCGGACCCGCGAGAGCCTGGGCCGGCTGATGACCTCGTCGTGCTCGTACTGCAATGGCAAGGGCTACACCAAGAGTGCCTCCACCATTGCCTATGAGATCTTGCGGCAGATCCGCCGTGAAGCCGCCCAGATGGAAGGCGATGCGATCACGGTCAATGCCAACGCCGAGGTGGCCGAGCTGATGCGTGGCGACGAAGCCAATGCGGTCGACGAGACCGTCAAGCGGGTGCAGCGAGCCATTGAGGTCCATTCGCGCAAGGGTTTCCACATCGAGCAGTTCGAGATCAAGGGCAAGATCCCCGGAAAATCTTCTCGAGGGCGTGGCGGCCGAGGCGGCAGTAGGACCGTGGGACAACAGCAGTCGACCGAGTCGACCGAGTCACCGGAGCCGTCTGAGGTCACCGAGACCCCATCGGCGTGAACGACGACGACGACGACGATCGGCGCCGCGCAGAGCGGGTCCAGATCAACGAGGAGTTCGGTCGACTCCCGGAAGCGACGTACATCAGCGATCTGTCTGAGTACGGCGTGTTCGTGCAGACCAAGAGTCCGCCCGCGCTGGGCACCAAGGTCTCGCTGCGTTTCACCGTGCTGCTGGACGATCCTACGGTGATCGAGGCGGCCGGCCTCGTCGTGCGTCACTCGCGCAATCCCCGCGGCATGGGCATTGAATTCACGAATTTGCCGCCGGAGACGCTCCTGCAGATCAACGACATCATTGCTCGCGAGTCGCGGCCGCCGGATGCCTCCTCGTCGCAGACCTTCGACAGCGCACTTACGCACGCCAAGGGGCAGATCCCATTGCGTGCGGGGGCTTTGTCGGTGCGGTCGAGTCGGGTCAAAGGCGGCGGTGATGCCGATGATCACGCGACATCGCGCTATCCGGCACTAGACTCTTCGGTGAGCGGTGTCGGCGAGATTCTCGGCACAGGCGAGTTCGAAGTGGTTGAGGACGACGGGGACGGCGAATGAGCATCGGCAAGCGATTGGTTGATCTGGCGCGGTCCGAACTCGGTAATTTCCGCAAGGCGTTCGACAGCGACACGCTTCGTGACTTGCTGTCGTCCGAGGACACCGCGGAAGAAACGGTCGACGGAGACGCGAGTGTTGGATCTAAGGCGGGGCGGGCGGCCAGAACCGTGCGTACCGCCGCCGAGGTCGCATGGGAGCGCGCCTACCAGCAGGCGCGGCAAAAGGCGGGCGTGCGCGGTGAGCCGATCTCCGATCCGGCGGCCGACCGACGCAAGTGGTACGACGCGCTGGATCTCAAGCCGGGCGCTGATGTCAAAACGGTGCGCCGCGGGTACCGCAAGCAGCTGCTGAAGTTCCACCCCGACAAGTTTGCCAACGACCCCGAAAAGCAAAAGGCGGCCACTGAGGTCACCCGAAAGCTGACCGAGGCGTACAACGGCCTGACCCGCTACCTCGGGGGCTGACGGGGGCGCGACACCGTCTACAGGGATGCGAGGCGCTCGCTGGCCTTGGTGTCCCCGTGCTCGGCGGCCTTGGTGTACTGACGTCGTGCGCGGTTGGTCCGACCCTGTCCAGCGTAGGCATCGCCTAGATAGCGGCGGTTGTCTGCGCGGCGAGGATCGATCTTCACCGCCTGCTCGAGGTACTTGGCGGCCTCAGCGTAGCGGTGTCGGCGTAGCGCATGTTGTCCAAGGCCCTCGAGCGCCAGGCGACAGCGGGGGTTGGCCAGCAGCGCCTTGTCGAAGATTCGTTTGGCAGCAGCGAGGCGCCCGCCATTGAGCGCGCGCATTCCGAGCGTTCCCAGTTTGCGGGCTCGGCCGTTGTCGATGACCGAGTAGTCCTGCGCTTTGTCGCCCTTGCTGCTGTCGGGTTGGTCGGTGACCTCGTTGAAGGGGGCGGCGGCGTGGATCACCCGCACGGGCGCTTCCGAAGCGAGTTCCGGTTGGGCGCTGGCGTTGCTGGCACTCATGAGGTGTACGGCCGCAATCAGCAAGGCACTTGCTGCCGCCGAGATCAGGCCGATACGCGCGGGCGTGAACCCGCGAGCTGCGAATGAAGGGATGCCGTCGGAGGCGAACGTGTCGCCAGCGAACGGCGCGATGTCGGATTGGGAGTTCTGCGGGGGGGTGGGTTCAATGGTCGACAGGGCCTCGATGGCACGCATGGCGTCGGACATGCCGATGGACACACTTGGTCGTTCGGGCTCGCTTGTGCATGGGGGGGCAGACCTCGCTTTAGCGATGGCGGCGCTCCAGCCAAGCTCGTCCTCGTCGGGTGTGGTCTTCGAGGCCATCTGCGACGCGGGCGCGGGTGCTGGTGCGGTCGAAGGGGCGGTCGGTGCAGCCACGGGCTCGTCGACTTGGAGGTCCTCGACTTGGAGCTCCATCACCAATGCGGGAGGAGCGATGTGCTCGATCGACATGATCGCCGACTCGCCAAGTTCGATCTCGACTTCGTCGGTCTTGGCGCGCGGCCGAGGTGCCGGAGACAATCGACGACGAGGGGTGCTCCGGGCAACGACGGGCGGTGGCGGTACGCGCTTCGACTCGACCATATGAGTTTTATAGCCAGAAAAAGACGTATTCTCAAGTACGCATTGTTCACTGGATTATCTCTTACTCACACGTGGAAAGTTAGCAATGGTAGCTGCACTGCATGTTGACGGACCCCAAAACGGAAGTGCAGCGACAATACGGCCGAACGGAACCAGCGGGAGCGCTGCCGCCGCGCGACATCGCCCACCGTGCACGCGCAAAGACGCTCGCGATCGGCCGCCGGTTGGTGGCAAGGTCGCGCCCCCCGATGGCTGCCTCAGCGCGAAAGAACCAGTCACGTCCGCGGATCCGCAAGGCGAAGGGGCGCGGCGGCAAGCCATCGCTAGCAGCGCGGGCCGACCGTCATCTTTGCTACGAGAAGGCCGTCCAAGATCCCGATGGCGACGCGGCCGATATGGCGCGGTTCTTCCGTCGTTTCCGCAAGCGGGAGCCCGTGACGCTACGCGAGGATTTCTGCGGCACCGCGACGTTGTCCACCGCTTGGGTCAAAGCGAAGGCGGGCCGAAAGGCCGTGGGGATCGATCTCGACCAGGCGACGATGGACTGGGGCCGCAAGCGGCATCTTCAACCAGCCGGCCCCGACGTCGAGCGTCGCGTCACGCTGCACAATGCTGACGTCTTGGACGGGGTTGGATCGCGGGCGGATATCGTGTGCGCGCTGAACTTCTCGTACTCCTGCTTCAAGGATCGCAAAACGCTCGTCGAGTACTTCCGTGCGGCGCGCAAGAAGTGCACCCGTGATGGCGTGCTGGTCCTGGACTGCTTTGGCGGGTGGGAGTCCCTGCGCGAAGAAGAAAACTCTCGCGAAGTCGATGCGGGGTTCGTGTACCGGTGGGAGCAGGGCCGATTCAACGCGATCACCCACGAGATTCTCTGCCACATCCACTTCGACTTCCCCGACGGGTCGTGCATCGAGCGCGCCTTCACGTACGACTGGCGGCTGTGGAGCCTGCCGGAGTTGAAGGACG
>JAESSZ010000115.1 GCA_016763875.1 Nannocystaceae bacterium | reverse complement strand
TTTAAATATATATTTAAATATAACTTATGGGTTGGTAAAAGAAAAGATCCATCCGCACTTCGGAGGAGTCTTTATTGGTGTGCACCGAGATACATTCCTGTTTTACTTGTAGACTGGGAAAATCAAGATAGTAGAGTCGCTATCGAGTTCCGACTTTACTACGTAATAAGCACGCGCAAGGGAGTGAATATCGAGGATGTATTCAGTGAGTTTTAGGTTTTTAGAATCAAGTTCAGATTCGAATACATCCATGAACGGATTATAGTCGGTATCGACTACTTTTCGCAAAATATTTTCTTTGAATATTTTCGCGACCAGATCAAATGTTGCGCGGTATATGTTCCCATCTTCATCATCTTGGAATTTTTGTTTCAATTTTAGAATCTGAGCTTTATTTTTATCAAAGAGCCCAAGTTCCTTCGCGTAGGTGTCCTCTACAGTTTGTTCATAATTTTCTGAATCTTTTACATCACGAAACAATTTATGTTTATGATCCAAGTGCTTAGTGGAAAGATCTAGTTTGGTTTTCATGTCTCTAAGGAGAACATCAAGTCCTCTGAGAACATCTCTTTTTAACCAGGGGTACTCGGTGGGGTCATACTCGCGATCGTTGTTTTTTGATATTGGTTAGCCCCTCTAATAATTTAACAATGGATATAATATTCTAAATAAAATTTATACCATTCAAAGATTTTGTCAAGGTTTGGGTTACAAATCATTAAGTTGTGGGGTCAAGTTTCTAGTTCACTACGTTCTCAAGAACTTCCACCGCAAGGGTACTCTCATTGTTTCTTAGTGCTCTGCACTAAGAAAAATTGGTCGCTACAAGTATTTACTTACCTCATCAAATATTTTTTGACGTATTTCATCAGGAACAATATTGTTTCTTTCTCTATTGTAATGATATCCGAAATCAGGGTCGCTGAATTCTTGCCCAGCAAACTTGACAGTATTTTTATATCTTGGTCTAAAGTGAAAATGAACCTGTGGTTTTGGATATTCCTTTTGGTAGGCATTATTCATTAAACAAGACCAATTAAACATGGTTGCATTAAAGGCCTCCTTGAACGTAGACTCAAGTTTTCTAACAATATTGTTATGAAAGTCAGACCATTCTTCTGATGTCAAACCTGATAGTTCGCCACAATCTCGCTTTAGAAAAATAACGCATCTACCTAAGCAAGATTGTTCGTCAACTAAAATAACTTTCCAAAAGTCTGTTTCGATTAATACAAATTTTTCTTCCGTCATGTGAACATTTTATCATATGTTCGAACTCTCAACCCTCTTCACAACAAAATCACCCAACACTAATCGTGCTGGGTTCATTTGTTTGTTGTGCGCCGAGTAGGATTTGAACCTACGTAGGATAAATCCGTCAGGTTTACAGCCTGATGCATTTGACCACTCTGCCACCGACGCGTGGGTGTGAGTGTACCAAAAACAAGCTGATATTCCAATATTTTATTACACACATGTTCCTTTCAGAGTAAGAATGGAAGTGCTACGATTGAGTGCATGAGTATTAGAGCGCTAGTTTTCTTAGGTATTTTTGCTGCAGTTTTCCCTGCGGTGACTTTTGCTCAGATAGTGCCATGTTCGGGTGGGATAGGAGACCCATGTGGATGGAGTGACCTTCTAACTCTAGGACAAAATATACTTAATTTTATAGTTACACTCTCTATTGTTTCCGCTGCTCTTATCTTTGCTTACGCCGGGTTTTTATATTTTACTGCTGGTGGTGACACGGGGAAGGTGTCTCAAGCGCATTCTCTTTTTCTCGCGGTTGTCATAGGACTCTTTTTGGTATTAACTGCATGGCTAGTCGTGAATACAATACTAGACACGCTTACAGGAAAGGGGTTAGATGAGCGGGCCGCTGAAGTTCGATAGTAAGAAGCCTTGTTCACATTGACACTGACCCAGTGATTAGGTAATGTAACCGCTACATATGAGCCAAGATAAATTGAAAAAACTAGCCTGCGACGATTGTAAACGTATTAATTACTGGACGTCACGCCGCATTAAAGGAGAAAATCTCGAAAAACTTGAGTTACAGAAGTACTGTAAGTGGTGTCGTTCTCCGAATCAACCCGCACGACCTGGTACCTTGATGGTGATGGCCTGCTGTCGCCGCAGGCGGGCAGCGATGGCGCCGACCAGTTCCGGTTTGACGCGGCTGCCGGTGACAAGACGTTCTTCGGGCCCGCCGGTTACGAGCTCACCGTGCCGCTGTGGGACATCGATTGGACCCGTTTCGCGGCTGGATCTCAGCTTTCGTACCTGACCGCTCCGTTCGCGGACCATACGGTGTTGGCCGGTCCCGGGTACGCCGATCTGTGGATCCGCAGCGATGTGGAGGACGCAGCGGTTCAGGTCACGTTGACCGAAGTACGCCCCGACGGCTTGGAGACGCTCGTGCAGTCCGGATGGCTGCGCCTGGGCCACCGCAAGTTGGACGAAGCCGCCGCAGATCCGCTGGGGGTCGCTCGGACCTACAAGATCGAGGACTTCGAAGCGATGCCGGTTGGCGAGTACGTCGAGGTTCGCATCGAGATCCCATCCGTCGCCCATGCGTTTCGGGCTGGGTCATCGCTGCGGGTGGCTATCAGCACACCGGGCCGTAATCACGGAACCTGGGAGTTCGAGGCGCCGACCTACGATGGCACCCCGATCCTTGCTGTGGCGCATGGCGGAGGGCAACCGTCTTCGCTCACGATGCCGACGATCTCTAGTGTCGAGGTGGCCGAGGGCCTGCCCGCCTGCCCATCGCTGCGCGGCCAGCCCTGCCGCACATACGAGGCGGTCGCGAATACGAAGGCGAACTAGAAGCTGCGGTACCGCGTCGCGGCGCTTCGCGCGGGTCGCTACTCGCTGCGAGTGAATGCAGCGAGAAACAGAACGTAGTCGAACCATCCTCCCGCGTCGGCGTTTTCGTATCCCAAACTGATGGTGCCTGGGCCGACCCGCATGTGCCCCGCATAGACTCGCGTGGAATGGAACTCCTCGATGGGCACGGTCGGAAAGGCATCCAACGTATGGTCCAGACCGGTGAGATCCGAAGGACCAGGGCCGTTGCTGGTGAATGCGCTGAGAATGATGGCGTCATGCGTCGTGGTGATCTCGAGGTCGGCGCTTGAGGGACCTGTCCGACCCTCGTTGGTGCCGAGCCCGTCCGAAGCGGTGGTGAGCGCGTGCACTTGGTCCACGCCGCTGATCGTGACCGCGATCATGCCGCGCCGTCTCGTTGTCCACGTGCCAGGTTGATACTGCCAAGCGATCTCGCCCGATTCGCCCGCGGTCACCGGCATCCAGTACATGTCAGCTGAAATCGCGAACCAGTAGTCCGGCTCCTCGTGCGATGCGATGGCCGTCAACGCTTCGCCCCCAAACGTGACCGACTCCACGGGTGGCCCAGCCGCCCCGCCGCGCACGACGAGCACGCCATCGGCCGGGATGGTGTAGTTCAAGATCGTGAGCCGGTCACCGTTGACGGCCGAGGCTGCCGACGCCATGTTGAGGACCCCAATCTCCTCGAGCTCGCCTGTGTCCCCGGCAGACCCGGTGGCTCCCGAGCTCCCCTCGTCGTCATTGGCGGTTGCGTCGTCGCTCGCGTCCGCACCGGTCGAGGCCGTTTCGGGACTCTGCTCCGTCGTCGCCGAACTCCCCGCCGAACCGCCGACCCAGCTATCGTTGGACTGCTCGTCTCCCGTGCTGGATTCGGCTCCCGGATCTGGATCATTGTCGGATCCGCCGTTTGTGTCTCCCTGGCACGAAGCGAGGGTCAGGCTCAACGTGATGGCAATTGATGCTTTCGCGCGCATTTGAGAATCCGTGGGTGGACCTGCTAGGTGGAGGTCCGGCCGAAGAGGCCGTCCCGCCTCTGCAGACCCAGACACGGGCTCGCCGGATCTGTCGCACGAAAAACGGAGAAAGTCGTCGATGGGCCCCCAACGCACCCAACCAGCAACCCAGCTGGCCGGGATCCAGCGTGTTGGTGCCGACCTCTCCGCTCGCGTCGATGCGGCTGATTCCAAGTCGCATGAAGTTCTCGACGTAGCGTGAACTCTGCATCCAGCTCTGCGGCAGCGCGTGGCCTTCGGCTTGCTCAAGGACGCGAGGAAACTCGCACGCGACATCCCAGCGTGCGCATAGCGGCGGCCGAACTGTTCGAGGAGGCCGGCGCCGTTGCGATACAGGGTGCCGCGCACGTAGTCGGGCACGGTCCCTTGGACGGGCACCGGCTCGAAGCCGTGCTCGCGCTGAAGGTTCTCCAGCAGCTTGTGCGGTGGTGGCGGTGTCGATGTGGGCATCGTCTCAATCCTTGGCTGCGGGAGGGCCACGCAAGACGTGCGCAAGGTGCTCGCGAATGTCGGTAGGCCACGACGTGGTCAACGAGTTGAACCGCGGCAAGTCCGAGGCGAACAGCGCCCGGGAACTCTCTTCAAAGTTCTCGAAGTCGCCCGCGATGTCGGACATGAAGCCGTACGCGGCCTCAATGGTCTGACGCCACTCGGTTTGCCCGGCGTCTTGCTTGCGCGCCGCTTCCACGAGTTTGCGCAGCGTGACCGAAGCGCCGCCGCGCTGGGCGGCGAGCCATTCCCAGTGGCGAGGCAGCAGGGAGATTTCCCGACCGACGACACCCAACTTCGGGCGTCCGCGTTTGCGTGGCGTGGGGGGCGGCGCAGGTTCACTCGTCACCGGACTTGTCCCTGCACTTGCCACACGACTGGGCATCTTCCCAAAGCGAGCTCTTAGTCGTCGCAGCATCGCCGCGTCGGTCCCACGAAAGCTGACATCGACCACCTGTCCGGCGGCCACGCGATAGATCACCGCCTTGTCGGCCGTGCCGGCCTCGATCGCGGCCTTGCAGGCCAGCGCGACCTCTACGAGCACGCCACGGCAGATCTGGGCGTGCCCAGAAAATCCAACGAATTCATCTTTGTTCAGTGCCATCGCGGGGCGGCTCGCTCGTGTGGCTATTTTTACCCGGGTTTTATTGTTTGTCAATAACACCCGGGTAAAAATAGAGCGTCATGCACGCGAGTTCCGTCCGGCGGCGTCTCGTCGGAACACCACGCGGTACAGCGCAGGAACTACGACCAGGCTCAACAACGTGGAGGCGAGCAGGCCCGCGATTATCGTCCACGCCATGGGGGGCCAAAGTGGGTTGTCGCTCAGCGCGAGCGGGAGCAGTCCCAACACCGTGGTCGCAGTTGTGAGCAAGATCGGTCGCGCTCGGGACGCGACCGTTTCGACGAGTGCATCGTCAAGCTTCGTTCCCTTGGCGCGTCGTTGCTCGAGATCGTCGACGAGTACGATCGCGTTGTTCACAACGATGCCCATCAGTGCAAACAGCCCGAGCAACGACATGAACCCCAACGGCTGCCCCGTGAGCAGGAGACCGGGGATGACACCGACCCCAGCCAGGGGAAGCGTGACCAGGATGATCGCGACCCGCCGAAATGAGTTGAACTCGAGCATGAGGAACAGCACAAGCATCGCCGCAGTGATCGGTAGACCGGTCATGATCGCTCGATTGGCGCGTCCCGATCCGTCGACCTTGCCACCGTGCTCCACCTCGACCCCAGCTGGCAATGCGAGCGGACCTCCGCTATCGAACGCATGGGCGACCTCCGCAAAGGTGACGCCCGCCTCAAGCTCTGCGTACACGCTCGTCATGCGACGTCGGTCCCGCCGACGAATCGAGGCGGGACGCCAGGTCACTTGCGTGGTGGCGACCTGCTCCAGCGGCACTCGGCCGACCCCAAGTTCGGCCGTCGCCAGATCGCTTGGACTGAGGTGTTCGCCTTGAGGCGATCGCACCAGCAGTGGGACGGGGTCCTCGCCTCGCCGGAAACTCCCCGCGGGCCACCCTCGTGTCTGGCCTTTGAGTGACAGGCCCATCGAGACCCGAGACAGCCCCGCTCGACGCTCGGCGGCGGCGTCATTGAGATGGACGTCGAACGAGGGCGATCCGAAGGTTGCGTCGTGGCGAACATCAATCGTCCCTGGGATCGCGTTCAAGCGCCTGAGAACCTCGTTGGCGCCTTCGTGGAGATCGGCGATTTGGTCCCCGTAGACACGAATCTCGATCGGGGCGGGCACTGGTGGTCCCTGATCGAGGCGCTTGACGACAACGATGACCTCGGGAAAGTGCTCGGCTGCGAACGCCCGGATGTCTGCGGCTACGGCGAGGTTGTCGCTGGCATCGCGCGTTCGCACGATGAGCTCCGCGAGGTGCGGCGCATTGGGTCTTACCTGGAGGTTGTAATAGAAATGAGGGGCGCTCGACCCGACGAACGCTGCAACTTGGACCACGTCGTCGCGCTCGAGCAGGGCCGACTCCATCTGACGCGCGACGGCATCGATCGTGCTCAAGTGTGACCCCTCGCTGGCCTCGAGTTGAACGACGAGTTGGTCGCGGCCGGCGTAGGGGAAGAACCGTCGCTCCACCCGCGGCGCAGCCAGGGCAGCGAGGGTTACTGCGGTGAGGGTGACGACCAGTACCCAGCGGGAGCGTTGAACCGCCAACCGCCCAAAGAAACGGCCGACGACAGCGAACGAATCGGTTGTGTGTCTGCGAGGCTTGAGGAACATCGCAGCCAGGGTCGGCGTGACCAACGCTGCGAACACGTACGACAGCACTAACGTCACGATCACGACGATCGGGAGACTTCGTGTGAAGTCGCCGACAGGGCCACCCGCTACAAGATTCGGCATGAACGCGGCCAGGGTCGTACCGGTGGCTGCAAAGAGAGGGAATGCCAAGGTGCGGACGGTGAGCAAGGACGCCCGTGTTGGTGGGAGACCCGCGTCGATGCGAGCCTGAATACTCTCGGCGACAACAATCCCGTTGTCGACGAGCAAGCCGAGCGCTATCACCAGCGCGGCGATCGACATCTGGTGGAGCGCACCGCCCCCCGCGGAGTACAACGCCAGAGCGCTCAGCGTGACCATTGGGATGATCGCAGCAACGACCAAGCCGAGGCGAACTCCCATCGCGAGGACAAGGACGCCGCCGACGATCGCGACCCCAAACACGAGGGAGAGCGCCAGGCCGTTGAGGCGTTGCTCGACGCGGTCGGGCTGGAACGCAACGATCTCCAACTCCAAAGGCGCAATACGGCCCCGCACCGACTCAAGCAACTCGTGTGCGGCCCTGCCGAGCGCAACCGTGTCCACATTGTCCCGGGCCACAACGCCCAGGCCTACGGAGGTGGCTCCGTTGACTCGCATCCGCGACTCCAGCGGGGAGGCGGGCTCGCGAAGCACCGCAGCGATCTCCGCGAGGGGCACCGCTGAACCGGCGGGAAGCATGATCGGCGTCGAGCGGATCTCCTCCAGCGTCTGCAGCTCGGTTTGAGGTCGGACCACGGTTGTCATGCCACCGCTTTGAATCGAGCCGCCGAAAGTGGGTCGGTTGCGCGCCGTAAGCTGTCTCGCGAGCTCCGACGGACTCAGTCCGAGTTTCCGCGCGGTAGCGTCGTCGTACCCGACGGTGATCTGCTCGCCCGGGTCGGCCACGATCTCAACTCGTTTGACATCGCCAAGGGTGAGCAGAGCATCCTTGACCAGTTCCGCCGCGTGGGCGAGCTCAAGCAGATCTTCGCTGCCCGTGATCCCAACCAAGACAGCGGTCGTCTCGATGAGGTTGTCCCGAATCTGCGGTTGAGCGACGCCGTCTGGAAACTCCCGACGTGCCCGCTGAACCGCCTCTCGTATGTCGTCCCAGGCCTCATCGAAGTTCTCGACGTCATCCCGCATTTCCACTCGGCTCAGGACCACGCCGCCGCGGGCCGTCGACTCGACGTGTTCGATCTGCTCCACTTCTGCGAGTTCGTCCTCCAACGGCTTGAGGACCAGGCGCTCGATGGTCTCGGCGTCCGCCCCAGGAAAGGCCGTGACGATCATTCCCTGTCGCTCGGGGAAGCTGGGGTCCTCTTGGCGCGCCATCGAAAACCACGCCCATAGCCCCAAGAGCGAGGTCGCCACGGCCACGAGGAGGATCATTCGATGTCGGCCGAGCACCGCATCGAGCGTGATCATGACGCAACCTCCACGGCATCGTGCGGCGCTAGGGCGGAGTGGCCTCCGGTCACGGCCAGCTCGCCTGCGACCAACGGGCCTCGAACGAGCGCGCTGGCGTGAGTGAGCTCGATGACCTCGACGGCGACCCGTTCAAGCCGTCCCTCGCGCACAACGAAGACCGATGGATTGGCGGCGCCAGGGCTGACGACAGCCGACACGGGCACCGAAAGTAGCGCGGTTGCCTGCTTCGCGAAGTGGACTTCTGCGGTCATGCCGGGTGCGAGGCTGGCGTCTCGGTCGAGAGCTACGAGCACCGGAAACAGGTGGCCGACACCATTGGCCGCGTGACCGAGCGACACGATGGACCCCTGCACGTCGCGCTCGATCAAGGGAAGGCTTACGCCAACGCGGTCCCCGACATGCAGGGCGGCGCGGGTCGCCTCGGCCAGCTCGATCTCGATCTCAAGGTCGTTGTTTCCGACGAGGGTGACGACCGGGGATCCGGGCGGAACGATCTCACCGGGCTCGAAGTGGACAGCCGAGACGATGCCGTCAAATGGTGCGCGAATGCTGGACTCTCGAACCAATCGTCGCTGCTCTGAGACCGCGGTCCGGGCGGCCTTCTCTCTTGCTGTGAGCGCCTCTACCGTCGTCGCTTCGGCGTCGCGGTCGGCGGTTGGCAGCTCGCGTTGGGTGTGGAGGCGTTGCGCTCGGCCGAGGTCCAGCCGGGCGAGTGAGAGGTTCGCTCGGATCTCAGCGAGACGAGCCGTCGAACTCGTACGGCCGTGCCGGAACTGACGAGAGTCCAGGTGCGCGAGAACCTGATTGCTGCGCACGACGTCACCAACCGCGACGGGGCGACGTTGCAGTCTTCCGCCGACCGTCGACGCAAGTCCGGCGCGTCGCACCGCGCGAAGCTGACCGGCGTAGGTGCGGCGGACCGTGTATTGGACCGCGCGGACCGGAGCGGTTCGTACGCGACGCGGCTTGGACACGGCGGTTTGCGACTCAGAGTCGACG
>JAESSZ010001165.1 GCA_016763875.1 Nannocystaceae bacterium | reverse complement strand
CGAGCGCGATGCGTGGCTCGCCGCCCCAGCTCGCTCGAAGGCCCCGCCGCTCTAGGCGGAGCCAGGGCCGGCTCCCTCGCGTGAGGGGAGGCCATCTCAGTGCTCACGGACCGTTCCGGCTCAGTGAGCGCGGGTCGTGGGCTGCCCGGCGATGGTCACAGGTGACATCAGCGCGTTGGCGGCCTGCTCAGCTTCGAGCATTGATTTCACATCGAGGCTATCGCTGTCGATCGGCGGATCGGGATTGATCGCCGGTTCGATCACATCGCCCGGGTCACAGCACGGCCCATCATTGAGAAAGGCATCCATGACCGCCTTGCGGTGCGGCAAGAAGCGATCTTTGAGCGCGTCGGATATCTCGAAGCAATCGTTGCTCCCATCGCCACAGTCCTCGTGAGCGAGTTCTGAAGTGTGCACGAAGTCCAGAGACATCGGGGCAGTCTCGCCGTTTCCGAGGTCGTTATTTGGATGAAAGTTACTCTGCCGGTGACATCCCATGCAGCCACCAGCGAAGAGCGCACGCCTCGCGATGTGTACGGCTCGCAACTCACTCCCAGGCTCAAGTTCCTGGATTCGTTGGTCTATCGCACCCTCGAGCTTCCCGTCAGCAACGAGATGCGACGGGTAGTTCATATCCCCGTTATCGGGGCTCTCCGCGGCCAGACACTCCACAGGCATCGACACCCCCATCAAGTTGACGTCGTTTACCATCAGATGCTCCACGGTGCCGACGATTGCATCGAAGCATAGCTTGCTCTCGGGGAGAGAGCTGTTTTCATTCCACAGCTGACCAAAGGGGTTCGCAGCCACAGGAACGGGAACAATCCGGATGAAACTCTGCGGGAGTCCTCCCCCGTCGGCCATGGCGCTATCAACACTACCCTTGAGAAATACAGCCACCGACTTGAACTCCCGAAGCGTCCACGGAAACGTGTTGAAGCTATTTGTTCGAATCTGCCCCGCACCAAACCCGAATGCCGACGATGTCACAAACGGACCGAATCCGGCCTTTTCAAGAGCTGGATTGCCGTCGAGAAAGGCACTTCGAAGCGCCTCCCCTCGTTTGAAGGGGTTGTCATTCTCGCTGAGTGCTGCCCAGAACTCTTGGACGGGTGCACATGCACTGATGCCACAACCGGGGGTAGGGTTGGGGATCTTGGCCTCGAAGATCACATAATTACGGGAACCGCCAATCGAGGCGTTGTTGGCAAAAACAAGCCTTGCTTCGCCACAGTTCGCTCCATCCGAAGGGGCAAGGTCGAAGCGGTTGACTGCAGCGATCGGAAACCACTCATCGAGGTTTCCAACTTGTTGGCCCTCGCCCCGGGGGCACTGAAGCGGATAGCCGTTGAGCCCAGGGCCGCCGTTGAAGTCCACGCCGTCATCACAGTGCGCACCGGTTCCGGCGCCAGGGGCTTCCGAGAACGTATCCATGAGCTGATCGTGCAGTGCCGTGGGGTTCGCGGCTATCCCTGCGTTGACCGAAAGCGCCGTGAGCACCTCCTGCATGCTGAACGAAGCCAGAACGTCCTCGTTGGTCTCGAACAACGACCGGCGAGCCTCCACATCGAAGGACTGAGCCGGTTCGCAGGTTTGGCCCCCGTCGTCGCTTCCATCGCTTCCATCGCTTCCGTCGCTTCCAGCGCTTCCGATGGTAACGCTGGTGGCGTACGTGCTGCGAAATTTGGATTCAGCGTCATTGGTGCTGCATGCGGTGGCCAAAGCCAGAGCAGAAAGCAAGCAGGAAAGACCGAGGACTCGTGACGTTTGTGTGATCATGGAGGCTGGGTGAAGGGAAGGTGAATCGCCCGACCCGAGGCCCTTTGCAGCACGACTGAGGAATCTGACGGATGCGGCGAGAAGATCTGAGAAAGCGGCGGCCCGCAGGAGTCCACATCGCCCGAGCTGTCAGACCCACGTGGGCAAGGCCCAGGTGTGGCCAACATCGCTCGCTCAAACGACGGTAGTCGCGCTGTGGGTCAGCAAACGAGTGAAGCTGATATCGAGTTGGCTTTGGATTAGCCGAACGATGCTGTCCAGCTCCGCCTGCGGCACGCCGAGCGCCAGCACCACGCGCTCGCGCGTTCGGTCCCACAATGCCTCGCGCGCCTTGGCGATCCATCGTCCAGTCGTACGATGGTCGACCCCGTACAACGCCCCCAGCGCGCGTGTGCTCATGCCTTCGACGAAGTGCTGCCGAAGGAGCGTGCGTTGTCTCGCCGTCAACTCGGGTACCGCGAGCTCGAACGCTCGCCGCAAGACCTCCATGTAGTGTTCCTGGAGGTACGCCTTCTCGGGACTCCGGACCGGGTCAACGATCCGCGTCATCGACAGGGGAGCCTGCGGTTGCTTGGGAGCCCGCATCACATCGGCCCGGAGGCGGACCACGGTCACCCGCAACCAGTGTAGCAACTGGCCGTGGCCCCGGTACGAGGCGATTTTGGGGCGGCGCTCGGTATCCCCGACCAGCAGGCGTGCCCAAACAACTTGGCCGTAGTCTTCGGCATCGGCCGTCGGCAGCCGCCGGAGTCCCCGCTCGATTTCCGGTAGAAACCGGTCGTGGAAGGCAGTCAGGGCGGCACTTTCGCCCTGGACGCAGCCACAGGCCAGGTACAAGTCCTCGGCGTGAAGGTCGTCGATTTCTACGTTGTCGGTGAGCCGTTCGGCCACAAAAACAACGAACACATCCGGCGCGATCTTGAACGTCGGGTGTCCGGTCTGAGCACGGGAAACGCAGCGCTCCACCTGCACCTGGAGTGCCGACGAATTGGTGGGTAGCCGTTCCCGGACGTCGGCCTTTACGGATTTGAGCAACAGGTCTGACCACGAGGTCACGGCCGCAAACCTACCGCATCCCCGCCGCTCGGGCGTGCTCAAGCAGCGACTTTGTACGCGCCTGCTCCTCGGGGAAGACGCCGTCGGCCTCGAAGATTTTCAGTGCGCGATCGAGCGCCGCGATAGCCAACGCAGATTGCCCCATCTTCGAATGCAGTGCGCCGAGAGACTGCAACGTGGACGCCAGGGGCCAGCGGAGTTCCCGATGCTCGTAATCAGCAATCGCCCGTTCAAAAAAAGTGATCGCCTGTTCGTTGTGGTTTGCCACTGCTTCGATCGACCCGAGTATCTGAAGTGCGTCGCCCTCCGGGACGTTCGCCTCCCCTTGCGAGAACTCCAGCGCGGTTCGTGCGTGGGCGGCCGCAGTCTCCAGATCACCGCGCTCGCGCTCGACCTGGGCAAGTTCCACACGTGCGCGAGCTTCAAGGGACCCACCGGGAGCAACGTCGATCGCCCGAGAGAGGGGGCCGGCGGCCGCGTCCCACCGCTCCAACTCGATCAGCGCCTTGCCCAGGTCGATCAGCACGTAGCTCAGGTCTGGGGGACTGCCAGCGTGTTCCCAGACCACGACCGCCTCTCTAAAACTGTCGATCGCCTTTCGCGACCGCCCGGCGGCCATGTGCGAGCGACCCTGCCCAAGCAGGAGATCGACGACGGTTGGATCGTTGGGCGACAAACTGTGCCGCGCGATCGACAGTGCCCGCGCCGTGTAACTCTCCGCCTCCTCGGTGCGGCCTTGCCGATGCGCGAGAAACTGCAGCGGTATCAGGAAGTCGAGGCGACCGGAGTGCCCTTGTGGAAGGATGGCTGACACTCTGTCGAGCGCCGCTTCCAAGTACTCCCGAGCATTGGCGAGTTTACCTCGCGATAGCGCGTTGGTACCGAGGCTGTGCTCGGCGGTGGCGATGAGCCACGGGTCACCCACGTCTCGGGCCATTGCCAGGGACCGTTGTCCCGCCTCGCGTCCTGCATCGAGATCGCTGCGGGCGTTCTCCAGCATGGCACGCATCGCGTGGTGTCGCGCGCGTAGATCGGAGGCTTGTTTCGATGTGTACTGTGCGAGCGAAAGACCCATGACCTGCGTCCAGGCATCGGCGGCATCAAAGCTTGAGTTTATGATCGCGAGGTGGGCCAGCCCCAGCGCGGCGTCAAAGACGATCTCCTGCCGCCCGCTACGGCCTCCGAGTTGTAGCGCCTCCTCGTACCGAACCGCTGCGGCGGCGAAGTCTCCCGCATTCGAAAGCGCGTGGCCTAGGGCGTGGGTCGCGGCGGCAATGAGGCCGAGCTCCCCGGTCTCCTGTGCAGCGTCGAATGCCGCCACGGCAGTTTCCTGCGCTCCCTCGGCGAGTGACAGGTTCTGCACACGCGCGCGCGCCAGCGTTCGCAGAGCAAACTCGACCGTCTCGTCGTCGGACCCTCGCTGACCCACCGAGGTGGCCGGCAGCCGAGCATCGTCGTCACAGTGATACGTCGCTTGCAGACGTTGAGCGCTCAGCGGTGCCTGGGATAGCGACACCGAGTCGCCAACTTCGACCAGCTCCACGAACGCGTCGAGCATCCGCACGCCGTCGGCAAGACAAGCGAGGCGACGGTCGCGGGTGTCTTTTGAGATCGTCCGCTCCAGCCGGAATGCAGTGCACGCCTGCGTCCTGGTACGACGCCAATCCCCGACGTACGCTTGGAGCGAGGCATCCACCTTCGCAGCGGCATCGGCGGAACGCGAGGAGCCACGACGCGAGAAGGTCTCGCGAACGCTGGCCCTTGTGCTGTCGTTCCATGCGACATCGATCTCGCTGGCCGACCGCACGCAGAGCTGGTGCGTTTGCTCGTTGTCCCACGCCCACACCGCCGCGACTAAGGCCACCGCCCCCGCGACACCAACCAAGGTCACGACCCAACGACGTCGCTGAGTGGGATCGCGTTGCAACGCCTGCACCAGCCTCCCCAGATTCGGCCAGCGCAGGCTTGGGTCGGCCCGCAGGCCCCGTTCGACGATTTTTAGGACCCACGGCGGTACAGCATTGCGGGATGGCGGGGGAACGACCTCCCCCTCTTGGATCGCTTGGAGCAGCTCGGCACAAGTCGTACCCGCAAATGGAAGCCGGCCTGTAAGCGATTCGTACGCCGCCACGCAGAAGCTGAACTGGTCGCTGGTGGCATCGGCACTACGGCCTCCGAATAGCTCGGGCGCCAGGTAGCGGGGGGTTCCAACAAGGTCGCCATCGTGGGTGAGGGTTTGCGTGAGCAGGTCGGGCTCGTGCGTAGCATCGACCGCCGCTGCGGTTTCGCTATCGCGAGACGGACGTTGCGCGACGAGGCCGAAGTCGAGCACACGAACCCGTCCGTCATCCCCAACCATGACGTTGTCCGGTTTGAAGTCACGATGGACCAGGCCGGCGTCGTGTGCAGCTGTCAGACCGCGGCCGGCCTGAATCACGCCATCAAGAACATCCCTCCACGCATGCGCAGATGCCCACTTGGTCAACGTCTGGCCCACGACCCGCTCCATCGCGATGAACACGCGCCCATTCACGGCTCCTACGTCGTGAATAGCCAGCACGTTCGGGTGATTGAGTTTTGCAAGCGCCTGCGCTTCGCGGACGAGGCGGTCTTGGTCGGAGTGCGCCTCCCGTAGGACTTTGAGGGCAACGTCGCGACCAAGTTCAGGATCGCGTGCGAGGTAGACGTTGCTCATCCCCCCTTGTCCCAGGAGTCGCTCGACCCGATAGCGACCGACACGAGTCTGCGGCGCAAAAATCTGCCGCGGGTCATCCTCGAAGTCAGTCGGAGATACGTCGCTCCCCGCGGTCGCCATCCATACCCCTACGTCAGCCAGCTCCCCGCGGCACTGCTTGCATTCGTCGATGTGCGCGTCGACATGCTCGCGGCCAGGGTCGTCGGCTGGAAGCCCGAGCCACGTCGCGAGGGTCTCCGAGGATGGGCAGCGGGAGGTCATCAGACCGAAGGCACCTTCGAGCTCCAGGCTACCGCGGCACCGACGAACCCATGACCGAACCCATGACCGAACCCATGACCGCGTCCCACCAACGCTGCCACCGCGCGGCACTGTGTGATTTGAAACACGCCAGTTTTGTCGGCAATGACCGCCCCACTAGGGACGACGGGCCGTCTGGCTTGCGATATGGGACTCGTTCGTCACCTCGGAAACCTCAGGGTCGTCATAGGAGCCGCGATGCTCTTGGGTCTACCCGGATGCGGCTCTATCTTCTCCTGGTCCAAGAGCGGCGACTCGCTCAGCGCCGGCCGTCTGAGTGGACCCGCCTGCGAGGCCGTGCGGACTCAACACCAGCCCGACGGATCGTCTATCGGGCACTCGGGTCGAACGATTAGGACCGGCGGCAAGACCATCGGAGATGCGCCCGGCCCCTCAGATAGCCCAGCGGAGTCGATACTAAAAATCGCATGTGCCGACTACACCCGGACCGAGGTCGCCGCTCACCTGTACGGGCTCGAACCGCTCGAACCGGAGCCCTTCGCTGTTGCGGTGATGCTGGCCGACTGTGGCCGGTCGACCCGGTGCCTCGCTGACGTCACTCCCGAGACTGCGACCGGGCAGGATCGTTACGCGGCGGGACTACTAGCCGGCTACGCCGATCTTCTCGACCTCGAGGAAGTTGCCGCCACGGTGAGCGCGATCGACGTCCCGGCCCCGGCAAGGAGAATATTCATGGACGAGGTCGCCGCGACGCGAGAGGACATCGTCAACCTCACCGCGGGTCTCAAGGGGGTCGAGCGGG
>JAESSZ010001164.1 GCA_016763875.1 Nannocystaceae bacterium | reverse complement strand
GCGCCTGCGGTGGGCGTCGTCACGGGGTTGGGTTGGACGCCGACGGGTGGGCGACTGCTCTTTGTCGAAGCACGCGTGACCCCTGGCGATGGAAAACTCCGTCTGACCGGCAGGCTGGGCGAAGTCATGAAGGAATCGGGGCAAGCGGCGCTGTCGCTGGTGCGGAGCCTCGCGGCCGACTTCGGCATCGACCCCGAGTTCTTAGCGAAGTCCGATGTGCACTTGCACGTGCCCGCGGGCGGCGTACCCAAGGACGGACCGAGTGCGGGCGTCACGCTGACCACCGCGCTGCTGTCGATCCTGACCGGCCGGAAAGTCCGCCACGACTTGGCGATGACGGGCGAGATTACGTTGCACGGCAAGGTACTGCCGATCGGTGGCGTGCGTGAAAAGGTGCTTGCGGCGCAACGGGCGGGGATCACCGACGTTATTCTTCCGAAGCGCAACGCCAAGGACGAGCCGGACATCCCACCCCGGGTGCGCGAGCAAGTGAAGCTGCACTACGTCTCGACCATCGAGGAGGTGCTGAGCCTGGCGCTCCTGGAGGCCCCGCCCCCGCGCGACGACGACGACGAGACCGAGGCGGCGCAGTAGCGGCCTCGGATCTGCGAACACGTCTCCCGCACGCAGAAGTCACAGCCACCGCCGTCAGGGCCAAGACGCGTCCTCTCGGCATATTCGGACCCCGGTACACAAAACACGGACCGGTGAGAATATTGCGTGGGACATTCTCTTTGGCCCACTGCAAACATCGGACCGCGCCGACACATAGCGACCCGCGTTACATTCCCCGCAAGCCCTGCCATTGGGCGTCGACTGCATTGCGACCTCGACACGCTCACCCAGATCGGGCCAATACGATACCGGGTCGAAATCGGTCCTTGGCTTCGGTTCCGAGCGAGGGTGCCGATAGCGAGCAGAGAGATGGACACTCCCGCCCCCTGGATTGGACGATGTGCCTTGGCGGCGTTGTTGGTCCCCGCCGCGTGCCGCGTCGAAAACCCCGAGTTCGACGGTCACTTGGGCGACGGCGCATCTTCATCCAGCGGTGGCTCTGGCTCGCTCGCCGGGGTCGGGACGCGCAACGATACGGACTCCGCGTGGTCCCATCGTGGCGCCTCAGACGGCTCGGGATCCCTCGGTTCGGAATCGCTCAGCGGTTCGGGCTCGGTCGACGGTTCTGGTTCGCTCGACGAGGGCCTCACGGACCCCTGCCCCGTGGACGCGACCCCGTGTGCGGGGGCGTGCGTCGATGTACTCGCCAACGAGGCGCACTGCGGCAGATGCGACAATGCCTGTTTGCTCGGACAGTTCTGCGACGCTGGTTCTTGCGTCGCGGGGTGCCCCGAAGGCGACATCTTGTGCGGCGTGGAGTGCGTCGATCCGCAAAAAGACGAAGCACACTGCGGCACATGCAATAACATCTGCCCTCCGTGGGCGTTCTGCTCGCAAGGGGGCTGCGAGTGTCTATGGGGAGGCGAGGCGTGCGGCGAGGCGTGCGTCAACCTGCAGAGCGACAGCGCGCACTGCGGTGCCTGCTTCACTGAGTGCGATCGCCGCCAACAGTGCTCGGCCGGCGAGTGCGTGGATCGCGGCTAGCAGCAACTGTGACTTCCACAGCTCGGCGCGGGTGGACCATTCGATGGCGACGACAACGACGCTGCGTGAACTGCTCACGGTGATCGACCAACGACTGAAGCGGTTGGAGTGGGTATTCGGTGTGGGTGCCGTGCCACGACTGGTGGCCGCACGCGAAATGCTGGAACGCGCCCGATTTCGCGTTCGTTTTGGGCGCGGCGACGAAGCGACGGAGTTCCTGGGCGCAGCGCAGCGACTGACTCGCGGGGCGGCTATTGAGCTCGGCGGACGTCGCGAGCCTCCGCGAGTCGACCTCGGTGGGTCCGCCTCCGCGGGGTGAGATGCCCTCGCCCGTCGCGGGATCCTACAACCCGATGCTCTTTGGTTTGCCCGTGATCGTAAACAGCAGGCTGAGGTCGCGATCCTCGTGGTAGGCGACGTACGCCGCCCACGACGTGCCCCCGTCGCCGCTATACTCGGCCCAGGCCATCGTCCACTCATCACGATTGGTGGATTGATACGGGCCGTAGTTCAACGCGAAGCCCGTCTCCGACTGGTACGCGGTCTCCGGTAGCGTCGACAGGGTCAGGGTGTACGTCTCCCCCTCGAGCAGATCCACGGCCCCAGACAGCGCGGCGTAGACCCACGTCTTGCTGGACTCAAACTCCGCCGCGACGATCGAGGCGGAGGCCAGACTCGTGCCGCGCCCATCGGCCAACTCGAGTTGTAGTGGGTCGTCCCCTGAGGTCCGAGCCAGGCAGATCCACAGGCCGTCAACGTTGCGGTCGCCGTCTTGAACGACAAAAACCTGCCGAACCTGCGCGTCACCGCCGAAGTCACGCCGACCTCCCGCCGCACCGTCGCCCTGGGCCAGATAGAACGCAGTGCTGTTACCGGTCCACACGCTGTCGGCGTACTGAATCTCGTACCAAGGGAGCGTGTCGGGGTCCGCCAGCCAGGGCTCAGCGGCGTTGTCGCGCCCAAACACCGCATCACTGGCGCCGAACAAGGGACCCCCCGTCAGGATCTCAGGACTGCCAACCCCATACCCGTTGAGTCCGATGGCGCCCTCGCCCGGGCTCACCGAAGCGGCGGCCTCGACCGACAACCCAGAGACCGCATGCTCGGGTGGAGAGAGATTGGTCCACACCAGGTGATAGATCTCGCCCGCGACGACCTCGTAAGGGGCAACGAATGCAATGATCGGATACTGGTCCTGCCACAGTTCCAACGGCACAAAAGGACTGGATTCGGCGAGCACGACCCCTGAAGGATGATGGTCGGCGCTGCCGTCGTCTTCCTGCAGACTGACCACTTGCGTGCCACCGTTTCCCACGTGGTAGGAGTTGCTCAGCGTGTATCCGCACTCCACTGGGCCGAGCGCGTTGTCGACACAAACGCACCAAACGCTGCCCGGTTGTGCATCGCATCGGTCGTCGATGTTGGCCCGCGTGAGCGTTCGGTTGTTGTAGCGCATCGCCTGCACCAACCCGGACCGCGTCGCCATGAATCGCCTGGCGTTTTGGTAGCGGTGGATTCGGGCGTTCGCCGTATAGCTGCCCGAGTAGGGCGCCCCATAAAATACGTTGCCGAGCGGATAGTCGTCTTCCCAGATCGTGGGTGGCTGCCCCGTGTCCCCGCTGCCCGTCGTGTCAGAGAGACCGGTGGTATCGGCGCTGGTACCAACATCGGAGGCCCCCGTGTCGGTGCCCTCGCCCCCCTTCGGTGCAGACGACGTCGAGAGATCCTGACTATCGCTGGCTGAAGGGCGGCCCGTGGTCGTGCAGTCGGAGCAGCTGGGCTGCCCGGAATCCGAAGCCTCGCAGGCGGACGCGAGCGAGGCGACTGCCATCAATGCAAACCGGGCGACTCGGTTCAGGGCGACCGTGCGTGCGCAGTTCATGCACACAACTGTCGCATGACGCCGTGCAGCGCACTCCACGCTCTATGGGCCCACGTGCGGGGGAGTCGTCCTCAACCGCGCCCTGAGCGAGCCCCCTCAGCCCCCTCGTGCGCGAGCGCCTGCTGTGCGTGCTCGCGCAGCGAACACGCCAGTGCATCCACGCTTGTCGAGGAGATCGACCACTGCTGCCAGTACAGCGCCACGTCAACCGTACGTTGCGGAGAAAGGTCGACGAGTCGGCGACGCTTGATCAGACTCGCAACGAGCGGCTGCGGATTCATGCCCCACCCCAGGCCCTCGAGACAGGCCTGCACGTGGGCGTTGGGCGACGGCAGGAAGTGCGCGTGAAGCTCGGCACCCGTGTCGATGTCCGTATGGATGTCCGTGTCGATGTCCCCATCAGTGTCGACAGGGCTGGGCGACTCGGACAGGAACTGCTCGCACAACTCGTCCTTGCGGTTGTACGCCAGCGACGGCGCGGCTCGAAGCGCGTGGACCGTCGCTCCGTCCGCCAACCATCGCCGCACGAAACGCGGGCTGGCCGTCGCCCGGTACCGCATGACCCCAAGCGGCGCCACCCGACACCCCTGGAGTGGCCGCGCCTCGGACGTGACGACCCCCACCGCTTTGCCTGAACGCAGCCACTGCGCGGTGTCGTCTTCGTCGGCGATCTTGACGTCGATGCGCACGTTGTTGCGGGCCGCAAACTCCCTGAGTGCAGGCACGAGCCACGTCGCGAGCGTGT
>JAESSZ010000114.1 GCA_016763875.1 Nannocystaceae bacterium | reverse complement strand
TGGTCGATGCGTTGCGAGGCGCGGATGCAGGCGTGGCTTCACGAGCAATGCTGGCCGCGACCGGACTGCCGACGGTTGAGCACTGTCTCAAGCCCGGCGTCGCCCCGATGGAGGCCGAGGACGAGCATTGGACTGAGCGCACTGAGTTGCGGGCCGAACTCACCTACGCAACGGCGCGTGGCATGGCCGGACAACGTGCCGTCGCATCCGGGCTTCTCGTCGACATCCGTGCGCAGGCCGACGTGCGCGGTTTTTCCCGGCTTGAGGCTCGGGCGTTGCTGCACACTGGCCGACTGCAGCATTCACAGGGCGGTACGGCAGCAGAGCAGAGTTTGACGACGGCCTATCAACTCGCCGTCGGGAACGGGCACGAGGACATCGCCGCCGACGCAGCCACAGACCTTGTCGTGGTCGTGGGCCACATGCACGGACGCTACGCGGAAGGTCTGCGATGGGGCGAGCTGGCGAATGCCGCGACCGAGCGTTCGACTTCACTGCAGTCCCCCTCACTGTTGTGGTTGTCCAACGTCGGGACCGTCCTGCTGGACGCAGGGCGGGTGGGGGAGGCGAGCGAGCGGCTCTTCGCCGCGGCTGAGGCCTGCAAAGCTGCGCTGGGGGCCGCCCGAGCGACGGACCAGACCGCTGTGTGCGCCGCGGTTACCTCGACTCTCGGCCGCGTTCGACAGGTGCAGCGGCGATTCGATGATGCGCGTGCGCTGCTGAATCGCGCCCGGCGTACTCACCAGCGTCTGTTTGGACCGAAACACCCGACCGTGGCCGATGACTTGGCAGATCTGAGGCACCTTGAGTGGGACGCTGCCACGGACGCCGCAGCGCACGGTGAGCCGGAGGCCGCACGTGCTCTGTATCGGCGCGCTCGGGCCCTGCGGACCACCAGATCGTAGGTCCGATCAGCCGTCCGCAAGCAGGCGGTCGATCTCTGTACGGATCGTGGCGAGGCTGATGCGACCCACGTGTACGTGGCGGATCATGCCCTCGCGATCAAAGACAACCGTGTGTGGGATCGGGCGCACGCGGAATGCTTGCGCGGCCGAGCCGTCATCGAGCACCACGGGCAGCTTCAGCCCCGAAGCGACTCGGTAGTTGCGGACCACGGACTGTGCCTGGCGTCGCGACAGTCCGCCACCCTCGTGGTTGACCGCGAAGAACTTTACGTCGTCGCGGTCGGCGTACTCGTCGTCCAACTCATCCAGGTCGGCGAGCTCGCCGCGGCACGCGCCACACCACGTCGCCCAGAAAGTCATGACCGTGACCGAACCTTGCAGGTCCTCGCCGGTCACGGTGCCCCCGTCCAGCGCGAACAAGCGAAATCGTGGGGCTTGCAGGCCAGGCGGCAGTGGCCCCAACGCGCTCCAACTGCTCACACCGCGCGATAGCTCGCGGCCTCCCGACCAGGCGGCGCCCAGGACGAGGGCGGCACCCACGATGAGGGACAGTCGACCGCTCATGCCTGGTCCTCTCCCTCGGCGGTCGCGCTGGTCCTATTGTCTTGGTCGGAGATGGGCGGGACCACGGGCCGGAAGCGGATCGTGAGCAGGAGACCCAGTATGCCGCCAGCGACTTCGGCGCTGTAGCTCGGGAGCTGGATCCCAGCGGCCGCCAGCTCGTGGCTGATTACCGCAAGCATTACGAGCGGGACTAGCGCCAGACCGCGGCGGTAGCTGCGGCTTGAGCCGAGCAAGGTCTCGGCTGCGACCAAGATCAAGATGGGTGGCACGCCAAGGCGCCCCAGGGTCGAGGCGAGCATGATGAGGGCGTTGAAGTCCCGCGTGGCGGCGATGCTCGCGGCGCTCTCGATGAGCGCGAACGTGCCGACGGCAAACACGTAGAGGGACCCCAGTATCAGCCCGTCGCGGTGCCCGACCTCGGGATCGAGCGCTGCGATTGTCCGGCGTGGCGCGGTGATGACGCCGCCGAATCTTCGCAGCATTGAGGTCAATGCGTCCATCTTCAATGACCTAACGGCGGCGTTCCATCCGACGTTTCGCTGCCGTGGCCAGCGCCGACGGAATATTCTTGCTCCGTCCGACCTTGCGAATGTCGTGTGCGCGCAGGTGGTCCAGAAACCCCATTGCCAGGGCCATTGGCGTCTTCGGGTTGAGCACCAGCTGGAGCTTGATCGAGTAGTTCTTGGTCCAGTCCCGACGCCGCGCGATGTAGCGGACGACGTCGTGAGACAGGCTGCGGTTGGCGGCGTATTTCTCGACCTCGTTTTCTCGGACCCGAGGCGACTTGATAGCGCTCATGCACACTGCTTTGTTGGCATCGCGGATCAGCACCGAGCGTTCGAAGGCGCTGCCCATGAGCGCCATCCTGATCTTGGCCATCGGCTTGAGCTTGGAGATGATCGTGATGTTGTCTTTGGCTTCGTCGGGGGCGGGGCTGGCTTCGACGGTGTCCGGCGCTTCCTCTGCGGGCTCGTCGTTGTCGTCGCCCGGTCCGAGCACCGCGTTGGCCGCGAGCATCTCGGCTTCGACCTCGGTTTCGTCCTGGAGGTCTTCGGTCGCCAGGTCTTCGCTGGCCGGCGCGTTGACGAGGCGCTTTGCATCCTGGTCTTGGGCCCGCCGAATGCGCGAGGACGCACTGCGAAAGGAGGCATCGTCTTCGTCGTCGTTGGCCTCTTCGGTATCGTTGGTGCCCGCGCCGATGGCCTGCCGAATCTCGTCCATGTTCGGAAGCGCCAGTTCCACTCCCTCGCGCACCGCCAACTCGATCATCCGCTGCGCCACGCTCATGCGGCAGTTCGGATTTTGGTACAGCGATTCGACGATCGCGGGCGCGGCCAGCCAACGGACCTGATTGTCGGCGATGAGGTCGCAGATCGTCTCCGGACAGTGCCGAGCGATGGCCGCCAGCGTCTCGTCTTGTACCGCCGAATGGCGCACGAGCAGGATGAGCAGCGCCTCGTCCCGGGGGAACTTGCGGGCCACCAAGTCGATGACCCCAGGGGGTAGCGTGGTGTCCCGCAGCGCACCCTCGATGATCTGCGAGGGCAGCGACTCTACGGTCTTTGTCGCGGCAGCCGACTCCGCCTCAGACGGGTCGACCCACAGCTGGTACAGCGCGGTCAACATGTGCCGTGGAGGCAGCGGCGCGAGTCCCTGCGCGGCTAACTTCTTGGCAGGAGCGGGCGCCTTGGGACCGACAAGTCGCCAGACTTCCGGGCCCGCGGTCGCTTCATCCAGGGCAGTGTGAACAAATGCCATCAGGTTTTTCCTTGTTTGACGACGGTGCGTGTCGGAGGTCGGTTTCTGGCGTGGATGAGTCGTAGCCCTTCCAAGACCAGTGCGTCATCCACAACATCGATGGCGTCGGACTCGGCCGCAAGCAGTCCCGCGAACCCTCCGGTTGCGATGACTGTTGCCGGCCAGCCCACCTCGCGACGGATCCGGGCAACCAAGCCCTCGACGAGACCGATGTAGCCGTACACCAAGCCGCTCTGGATCGCGGCCGCCGTGTTGCGACCGACGACCGTCGACGGACGTTTGATGTCGACTCGCGGAAGTCTTGCGGCGCGGGCAAACAGTGCGTCGGCGCTGATCCCAATCCCGGGGGCTATCACGCCGCCTTGATACTCGGGACCGGGCGCGACCACGTCGAGTGTGGTCGCGGTGCCGAAGTCGACGACGATGACGCCCCGGTCTGGTGACGCGCCGGGTACCCCGCCCCCGTGACGGTGCCAAGCGGCCACGGCGGTGACGATGCGGTCCGCGCCAACATCTTGCGGCGGGTCGTAGCGGATCGGCATGCCGGTCTTGATGCCCGGGCCCACGACCAGCGGCTCGATTTGTGCGTAGCGTCTCAGGGCATCGCACAGCGGGTCGAGCACGGGGGGCACCACGCAGGCCACCACGGCGTCGCGCAGGTCTTCGAGATCCAGGCGACTGAGGGCGAGGGCGGCACG
>JAESSZ010001163.1 GCA_016763875.1 Nannocystaceae bacterium | reverse complement strand
TGGCGGTGCTGCTTCGTCGGAAGATCTCAGCGGGCGACGCGTTGCAGTATGTCGCCGCGCAAATGAGTGGCGCAATGGTCGGCGCCTGGCTGGCGACGGGCGTCACTGGAACTGTGTTCGTCGCCGCCCCTGATCCCGGGGCCAGCATCTCGGCGGTGCTGACCGTCGAGGTTGCCTTCACGTTCATGCTCGATTTGGTGGTGCTCAACACGGCGACCGACGACGCTGTGTCGGGCAACTCGTTCTACGGACTGGCCATTGGGTTCACGGTTGTCGTCGGCGCATTCGCAGGCGGGTCGGTCTCCGGTGGCGCGTTCAATCCTGCGGTTGGTATCGGACCAGCGCTCGCTGCGGTGGGGCACGCATCAGTCGGCCATACTTGGATCTACGCGGTGGGTCCTTTCATTGGCGGCGCCATAGCGGCGGCGGTCTACAACCTCCAACACCCCAAGAAGTGAGGCACGACCGGTCGCGTCCGCTGGTGTACCCGCGGACGCGGCGATTCTTTGACCACGCCAGTTGGCTGTGACAATGGGAATGACGTCCCCAGAGACGAGGACAATGGATGCCGATGTCGACGATGCGACACTGGTCGCGACAGCGTCACAGCGAGGCCTACGAGGCCAGCTCGCGTTTGAGCAACTAGTTGATCGCCACCAGAGCTGGCTAGTGCGCCTGCTGATGCACTTCCTAGGAAGTCGCAGCGACGCGGAGGACGTGGCTCAGGACGCCTTTGTTCGGGCCTTCCTTTCGATAGGGGACTGCTCTGATGGCAAGCTTTTCCGGGCGTGGCTGCGTGTCATTGCTCGGCGGCTTGCGTTCAATCATCGGCGCGACGCCCGTACTCGGGCCCAGTACGAAGAAAAGAGCGCTGCGCTCAAGGGAACGAGCGCTGCGTCTGAAGCGGGTGGTCTCGAAGGTCGTGACTTGCTCGAACAGGCGCTGTCACTTCTCTCATATCCATACAGAGAAATCGTGGTGCTCCGTTTCGTCGAGGAGCTTCCGTTGAAGGAGATCGCCTCGGTACTCGAAATCGGTAACTCCGCTGCAAAGATGAGGCTCGCGCGGGCACGGGGCGAGTTCGCCCGGGCGTACGAAACATTGGGAGGAAAACATGGACCCGACAATGGATGAGTTCGAATCGGACTGGGTCCACGCGGTGTTCGGAGCGTTCCGAGACGAAGCAGTCTCGTTGGCTGCCGACTTTGGGACCCGCGTGAAGAACGAGATCGACTCGGTGGCGGCAACACAAGAAGTGCGTCCGCCGAGCGCAACCTCGTTGCTGGCATCGGTGGTAATCGAAAGCGGTAACATTGCCGCCGATTTGATACACCCTGGCTCCGAGTCAGACTCGGATGAGGAGAGAGACGATGATTGAAACGCTGACAAAGCAACTTGAGGAACACGGCCCCAAGGCTGCATTTTTTGTCGTCATTCTCATTGGGGGCCTCATCGCGGCCACCATCGCCCGCCGCTTGACCCGCTGGCTCGTCGACCGGTCCGGCTTAGACGCCCTTGCCGAGAAGGCGGGCGCGGCTCGTCTTCTGCACGCGATCGGATACCGCAAGGGGGTCTCGGCGCTGGCCGGGTCGGTCGTCTACGCGGCTGGGCTCCTGGTCACCGCGGCGATGGCTGCCGAGAGCATTGGGCTGACGGCCGTCGTCGACGGGGTTGCGGCCGTGCTCGGGTTCTTGCCAAACCTCTTGGCGGCGCTGGTCGTGCTCGGTGCTGGTGCTGGACTTGCGGGAGTACTCCGCGGCATGGCGGAGGGGTTCGGTCGTGGCCGGGAGGATGTCGATGACCCGAAAGTCCTCGGTAGCCTCGCGTACTACGGCGTGATGACGCTCGCCGTGATCGTCGCCGCTGGCCAAGCTGGCCTCGAAACCACCTTGATCGAGACGCTTCTCACCACGCTTGCGTCGGTCACCGTGGCCGCGATAGCGCTCGCGTTCGCGTTGGGCAGCCGCGGATCGTTTCACAACCTTGTCGCGGGGCACTTCTTCAAGCGCCTCGCTCGGCCGGGCGACACCGTGCGCATCGGCGACAAGGAAGGCGTCGTGGTTCGCTACTTCGGAGTCTCCGTCGTGATTCGTACGAAGGATGGCGAGGAGCTCGCGGTGCCATGCAAGGTCTTGCTGGACGAGACGATTGGTATCCAGCGCCTTGGTGCCAAGGCGCGAGCGCGGCTGGACGGCGAAGGCGACACTGGCGCAGACGAGACCGCGGAGGCGTGAGCCCGTTGTGAGATTCGTATGAGCGCCAGGAAAGAAAATTGTGACGAGAAGTGACGCACGCGGAGTGACGCGTGTGCAGTTCACAGGAGTTCCGCGATTGCCTGCACCCAGCCCTACGCTTGTTGTTGGACACCAGCACCGGTCCGTCGAGACCTGTTCGCTGGAGACATTGGAGCAGCATCGCGCATTTCTCGAACAGGTCGTCCGCCGCGTATGCGGCGAGCAAGACGCGGTCGACGTGGTCCAAGATGTCTTCGTCTCGGCCTGCCGCAGTTACGGAAGTTTCCGAGGTACCGCGACTCTGCGCACGTGGCTGTATCGCATCGCGGTCAACCGAGCGATCAATGCAGTGCAGGCCCGCGGTCGTCGGCAAAAACTCGAGTACGACGCGGGCTGCATGGCCGCGCCAGAGCTACCGAGCCCGTTTGACGCGGCGGTTGGCGCCGACAGCGAGCGACGTGTCCGCAACGCGCTGCGTGCGATGCCTGAACCGTGGCGCGGGACCGTGCGGGCACGGGTTGTCTCCGGCATGACGCTGGCCACCATTGCCCAGCGCGACGGCGTTTCTGTGGGGACCGCCCATCGCCGCGAGCGCCTGGCCAAAGCCAGGATCGCTCGCCTGCTCGGGCTCCCGTAGCCCGCGAGGCCGGCTGCTACGGCAGCAGACAGCCGCCGAGGGTTTCGAGACCAGGGATGGCCTCGCCCTCATCGAACAGAGCGAGACACTCGGTCCCGCCATCGCACACGTCGTCCGCCTCGGTGTCACAGAAGCTGGTGCAGCAAGTCGGCCCGTCGCACGCTGGCAGCCCAGCGGCATCGGTACAGAATGTGCCACCGGTGCACGTGTTGATCCCCGAGCACACTTCGCCTGAACCAGCGCCTTGCGAGACGTCTGGGGCGCACGTGAAGCCAGCTGGGGCCGGGTAGCAAGACTCGCCGTCGGCTTGGCAGTCCTGGATCAGCGGGTTGCATTCCAGCAGACAGAGGTTGAGCACACCATCGTTGACGATGACGCACGATGTGTTGGGGTCTTCGCAGATTGGATTGTCCGCGTCGGCGGTGCACAGCGAGACGCAGTAACCGACGCCCTCTTCACCGACGCCCCAGCACATGCTGCCGTAGTCGCAGTCGTCCAGGCCGCTCGCGCCACCCTCGGCCATACACTCTGCACCTGGCGTCGCCGGACTGTCGGCCACCGCCACGCACTTGGTCGAGTTCCAAGCATTGCCGCCCCCTTCGACATACGCCGCGCACTTCTCACCCTCGGGACAGTCCTGCGACCACACATCACATTGCGGTGCGATGTTGTCGCCGTCGGTGTCCATCACGATGAATGTGCCCGAGTTTTCGTCGCCAGTGTCTTCGTCCGAGCTGGCGTCGGTCTCCGAGTCTGAACCGACGCCGTCGACGGCGCTGATCTCAGCGCCGGTACTGCTCGCCTCGGTTGCTTCCGTACTGTCTGTATCGGCCAGATCGTCCTGCGGCGACCCGGCCGGACAGCCGACTAGAACGAGACCACAACATGTACCCACCATCGCGATTTTCCACATCATTACAAACCTTTGTAGGAGACCGCGCGTATTGCGGCTTGAAACTACTAAAAACACCATAGATCATAAAACGAATAGGCGCAATGTAATTCCCAACAAAACGACACTGGCGTGTACAGCGCACAGTCGCGCGCTCAAGCTAAGGTGCGCGCGCCATCCGACGTTCGAAGATTCATGCCGTGCTCTTGCTGGCCGGAGGTCTCAGCTGCGACCCCGAGCCGGTTGTGGCAGAGGCGCCGCGGGTGTCAGAAGTGGTTCCTGCCGCTGAAGCGCCGCCGCCTGCTGCGGCTGAGCGCGAACGTGCGGTCGGCTCTACCGGCACCGAACCCGCAGAGATAGAAACAGCAATAGAAACGGGAACTGATGGCACGGCCGGGCTGAATGAACCGGCCGATGCCGAGATCAAACAACCGCGGGATCCTCTCCACGGAGAAGTCGAGCCCGGGGACAGTCTTAGTCGCATCCTGTCTCGGATCGGCTTGGACGGTCAGGAGATCCATCGCGTCTCCACTGCGATGCAACCGCTCATGGACCCGGCGACCATTCGCGTTGGGCAGCGCTACGACTTCGAACTCGACGACAAGGGCAACATCGCGTCGTTCTCTTTTCGCCGCACGACGACCGAAGCGGTGCGCGTATCGGCGACGGATGATGGCAACTTCATCGCGGAGCTCGACGAGATCGAGACGGAGGTTCGCGAGGAAGAGATCGGCGGCACCATCGAGTCGTCGCTGTGGGGCGCACTGACCAAACGCGGACACTCAGCGGCGCTGGTCGACGTGATAGTCGACACGTTTGCCTACGATCTCGACTTCTTCACCGCGACGCGCCGAGGCGACCGCTTCCGTATCGTCGTAGAGCGCCACGAGGTTGGCGGTGAGCTGGTGCGCTACGGTCGAGTCTTGGCGGCGGAGTACATGGGCGGCTCGGAGACCTACGTGGTGCTGTGGTGGCAGCCCTCAGCCAAGCGGCCAGGTCGGTACGTCAACGCCGAAGGCAAAGGGGTTAGCCGCACACTTCTCAAGACCCCGCTGAAGTACGCGCGCATTTCCTCTGGCTTCGATCGCAAGCGCATGCACCCCGTGCTGCATCGAGAAAAGAGCCACAACGGGGTGGACTACGCGGCGCCAGAGGGCACGCCTATCTGGGCCGCTGCCGACGGTAAGATCGTGCATCGCAAGCTCGCGGGCGGGGCGGGCAACATGGTTATCGTGCGACACGACGGTGGCCTGACAACCCTCTACATGCATCTGTCGAAATTCGCCAAAGGGCAGCGGGTTGGGAACAACGTGAAGGCCAAGACAGTGATCGGCTACGTCGGGTCGACGGGGCTCGCGACCGGACCGCACTTGCACTTTGGTGTGAAGAAAAACGGCCGATACGTCGACCCGCTCGCGGTCGAGTCCGTGAGAGGCACGGGGGTGAAGAAGGGCGACCGAACGAAGTTCAAGAGGTTCTTCGCGCTGTGGAGAACCCGACTCGATGCGGTCCCCGTTCGGTAGCGTGGCACCCGGGACTACGGGACCGGGAGCGAGGGCACATCGGGGACCTCATTGGGTCCGCAGGCGGTCGTCTCCACGAAGCCGGTGACGCGCAAGGCCTCGCACGCCGTCCCGCATAGCTCGATCGAGGCGCGCGCGTTGCTGTCGGTAAAAAGCCAGCCGTCTTCGCTTACGCAGTCTGAGATCTCAGAGACCTCCTCGTCGTCGACCGTGATTGTCACAATGGCGTCCTGCGGTGCGGGCTCCGTGAGAGGGATCGTGCACTCCACCCGCGCCGCGATAGCGTCGAGCGCTTCGTGAAGGGCGGTTTCATCCGATGCGTCGTAGAACGCGGGCTCACCGACCGCTGCGCTCGCAGGTACGCCACCGGCCAAGGCAACCGTATTGAGCTCTTGTAGGGCGTTGGCGTCCGCGTAGCTGACGTGTTCGTCACGAATGTCGATGCCGACGACGTAAGTTGGGATCTGTTGGGCGGCGGCTGCGGCGACTGCGGCTGGCATCGACTGGTCGTACAGGTTCGGTTGGTCTTCGCTGGCACAGTTCGCCAGGCCGTCGGTCACCAGAATCATCGCTCTGCCGCCCTTGCTCTGGAGCGCGGCGAGGTTTGCGGCCGCCAGCTCGATCCCTGCGCGGGCTGGCGTGCGGCCCCGGATCGCTTCAAAGTCGTCCGCGTTGGGCATGGCCGCAAGGATCTCGCTCGCGTTGTTTGCTGCGGTGTGGACGTCTGCGGCGTCAGCCATGCGACATGAGCCAGAGAAGCCACTGTTGACCCCTTGGGCGTCCAGCGACGGGAACAAGACCGCTCCGAAGTTCATGCTTCCTTCGTATCGCGTGGCGACCTCGGACACGACCGCATGCAGGCTCTCCCAACGACGGACGCTGTTTCCGTTGTGCATCCAGCTGTCGTTCACCATGCTCGTCGACTTGTCCAAGACCAGCATGACTTCGGGGGGATTGGCGGCAACGTCGATGATGCTCGACGTGCAGGTTGGTTCCCCGGGCTCGCCGCCGTCGCCACCATCGGCCCCGCCGTCGTCGCCCTCGCCGTGGTTGGGCCCATCGTCATCGGAGCCATCGTCTGCGCCGTCGCCTTCGCCCGAACCGTCACCCTCGTCGTCACCGCTCGCGTCGTCGCCTGCGTCCCCGGACTCACCATCGCCATCGACGTCGATGCCTCCGCCGGTCTGATACTCGACGTCTTTGGTCGGGTGGGCGTTGCAGCCGGTGGCGAAGGCGCTGGGGAGAAGGGCGATGAGGGCGGCAAGCTTAGTTGTTTGAGTGATGGTCATCGTGATGCTCTTGGACAGAGCAAGCGCAGGGCCAACACACCAAAACCACGTAACCTACTGAAATTGCGACGACGCCATGTCGCACAGGGTGGGTGCAGGCAGGAGGTCTCCGCCGATGGTTGGGCCATAAACACGCGGCGACAATCGTTGCCGCTGGCTACTGCTGCGGCCAGTGGCGATGCGCGGAGGCGTCGAGCCCGGCGTCCGGTGCGATGGCGACGTCAGCCCCCGCCTCCTGCGTCACTGTCGTTCCCGCCGCCGCTGCCGCTCCCGCCGAACTCGCACAACAGCGCGTCGCCCTCGGTAATGCTCACGACGAAGTTACCAACCCTGCCCGCGAAGCCGTCGACGACGATGAACACGGTTTCTCCTCTCGTCGCCTCATAGACCACGCCCGACTGCAGCTCGAAGCAGTCGTCATTGCATACGATCGGCTCCGCGCCACAACTGGGCGCTGTGATCGCCATGACCGTGTCGAACAAAGATCCTTCGAGGTCGATGACATACGCCCCGGAGCTCGGCGGGGTCCAAGAGATGACGTAGTCGTCTCCCGGTCCGGACTTGCCGCCGGTATCAAGGACGCCGGTGTCAGAAGGCCCCGTGTCACCACCACCGGTGGTGAAGCCGCCGCCCGAATCGCCCCCGCCAGCGTCGACGCCGACCCCATCGGTGTCAGAACCCCCGCCGCAGGTGTCCCAGTCAAAGTCGTCGCCCTGACCCTGGCTGTCGCCGATGGACACGGCCTGGCCGACGGACATTCCGATGTCTTCATCGACGCAGTCCTCCAGCGCACCGGTCGATGTGGAGACCTCTCCGGTGCTGGTGGTCGTGGTGGTGCTGGTGTCGTCGGTTTCCGGGGGACCGGCGGTTGTGTCGCTGGGCCCGGGCGTTAGCGTGGTTTGTGAGACGGCGGTCATGCCGCCGCTGGTGCCCGTGCCTGTACTTTCGTCGCCATTGTCGTCGGCGGGCGTATCCGCCGGACAGCCAGCGAGTACGGGTGCAGCCAAGGTAGCCAGGACGGTCAAACGAAGGGTCAACTGTCTTTTCATCGTAATCTCCAAGAACGCTATTTAAGGGCCGGCGATCCCTAACGCGAGATCCCCCGGACTGAACTCTAAGGCTGCCCGATCGCGAGCGCTGCCGCAACCTGCCTGCCGCGATCCGTCCCTCCGACGATAGCACCCGACCCCAGCACCCGACCCCGTAGACGGCCCGCGTCCGGCAGGCTAGACCGTCGGCCGAGGCTGGTCTTGCCGTGGAACTACTGTCGTTCGAAAATCTGGGCAATCTTGTCGTCTTGTTGTTCCTTCAGGCTGTGCTTGGGTTCGACAACTTGCTGTACATCTCGATCGAGTCCAAGCGAGCGCCTGAGAAAGACCAAGCCAAGGTCCGGCGTAACGCCATCCTGATCGCGATTGGGCTGCGCATCGCCCTGCTGTTCCTGATGGTGAATCTGATCGACTCGTTCACCGAGCCGTTCTTCACCCTTCACAATAGATTCATCGAGGGAGCGTTCAACTTTCCCGTCATCGTCTTCCTGTGCGGTGGCGGGTTCATCATGTACACGGCCGTCAAAGAGATAGGCCACATGATGGCGATCGAAGACCTCGGTACCGACGTCGCGAACAAGGGCAGCAAGTCCGCCAAGCAGGTCATCGCGACGCTCGTGATGATGAACCTGGTGTTCTCGTTCGACTCAATCCTGTCCGCGCTGGCCATCACCAAGGTCTTCATGGTGCTCGCGTTGGCGATCATTGGCTCCGGCATGGCGATGCTCTTTCTGGCCGATCACGTGTCCGAGTTCCTGCAGCGCAACCGCAAGTACGAGGTGCTCGGCCTGTTCATTCTTCTCATCGTTGGCGTCGTGCTCCTCGGCGAGGGCGGTCACACCGCGCTTCTCAGGATCTTCGGGTACGCCGTCGAAGCACTGTCCAAGACGACGTTTTACTTCTCGATCGCCGTGCTGGTGCTGGTCGATGTCATCCAGAGCAAGTACCAACGCAAGCTTGCCGTGGAACGTTCTCGTGTCGCCGGGCGACGCTGATATGATGCGGCGATGCAGTCGCAGTGGGTTCGTCTCTCTATTTTAGTTTGTGCCGCGGGGCTACTGACGGCATGTTCGGACTCCGCTGGTAGTGATGACTCGCCGCAAGACACCGATGGCAGCAGCGGGCGGAGCGAAGGGGACGGACCGACGCAGCCCGGCGACGACGCCGTGGAGCCGGATGGCACAACTGGCGGCCAGACCCCCGACGGCCCCGACAGCACGGATGGCGGTTCCGAAACCGGGACGACCCCGCCCGACCCGGGTGACCCATTCGATCCTCCACCGTCACTTCCGACGCTGCCTGACGACGTACTCGAATCACTAGCTGCGAGTATCAACGGGATTCTTGACGGCGCGTCGGTCAGTGGCGCGACACAGAGCGTCCTCATCATCGATGCCGAGACTGGGCAGGAGGTGTTTGCGAAGAACCCGGGCCTGTTACTGGCACCAGCGTCGAACACCAAGTTGTTCACAACCGGCATCGCAATGGACGCGCTGGGGGAGGACCATCGCATGACGACCGAGGTCCGAGCCGACGGCATGCCGGACGCGGATGGACTCATCCCAGGTGACCTTCACATCGTGATGCACCACGACTTCACGTGGTCTCCCCAGTTTCAGGTCTCGGCAGACCTCGCTCTGGACCGCATGGCGGAAGATCTCTACGAGTTGGGGCTGAGGACCGTGGGCGGCGCGGTCGTTGTGCACGGTGAAGCGGTCTACAACGGTCAGCCGTTCAGCACCTACAACGCGGCGGCTCACCGCACCGCGGTGGCGACAACCGTGGCCTCCTCGTTGTTCGGTGCTGGCGTGACGTTGTCCGGGGGCACGACGACGGCCGACGACTTCGAGCAGCCCGGCATGCTGTTGCACCAATGGGCCTCGTTGCCGCTTGCCGTGGCTATCGTGCCAACCAACACTGTGAGTCACAACGAGTTTGCCGACGTCTTGGCGCGCCATGTGGGGTTCGAACTCGATGGCGAGAGTAGTTACTCGGCGGAAGAGGGGGTCTTGATCGAATGGCTGTCCTCGATTGAGACCCCGGTAGAAGGTGTCGCGTTCAACGACGGATCCGGTCTCTCGGCGAGCAACCGAGTCTCGGCACAGACGGTCGTCGACATGCTCGACTTCATGAAAGACGAGCCCGCGGGTCTCGCCTGGGTGCGGTCGTTTGCGATCTCAGGGGTTCGCGGCACGCTGTCCGGCCGGATGCAGGGTGCGGATGTTTGGGGCCGAGTGTGGGGCAAGACAGGGACGCTCACTGGAGTCATCGCCACCAGTGGGGTGCTCTTCCATCGTCACGACGGACGACGATATCTGGTCAGCTTGCTGTTCAACGGAGTCGGGAGCAATACGTTCGCCCGCGCCGCCCACGACAACATTTTTGCGATCATGGGGGCCGATCACCACGGCACGACCCGGCCCGAGGCGCCCGTGCTCACGAGTGTGCGAGCCGCCGATTCGGACGTCATCGAGATCGCTTGGTCGGCGGTTGATGACGCGACTGGGTATCTCGTGTGGCTCAGCCCCGACGGTAAGGTGTGGGACCGCGAACAGGCGCGCTTGGTTGAGGGTACAGAGCACCGCGCGGGCGAGATCGGATTTGGGCAGGACGTCTTTGTGCGTGTCACGGCCGTCGGTGAAGGCGGCGAGAGCGACGCTTCAGATGTCTACGGCGCCAGTGCCCAGCCCGGTCTGGGTCGTGTGCTTGTGGTCGACGGCTTCGACCGTTGGCAAGCCGAGCCCATCGTGGACAACCCGCTTGGCGGCTCGCACGACTTCGTGGTCGCGCACGGTGCTGCCATTGGCGGCGCGGTGGTCTGGGATAGCTGCGACAACGACGCTGTCATCGCGGGCGACGTGTCGCTCGATGCATACGACGCCGTCGTGTGGCTCCTTGGCGAAGAGAGCACGGTGAACGAGACGTTCGATGCGACCGAGCAGCAGCTTGTCGCCGACTACCTGAGCGGCGGCGGCAACCTCATGGTGTCCGGTGCGGAGATCGGCTGGGATCTTGCTGGCAACGGTGATCCCATCGACGCAGAATTTTTCGAGGACGTGCTGCACGCGGAATACATCGGCGACGAATCCGGGGCGTGGTTTCTCGACGGCGTGTCGGGACCGTTCGCAGACGTTGGCGCGGTCGGCCTGTACACACCGGGGACCATGACAGCCGCTTTCACGGACCAACTCGAGCCCGGGCCTGGCGCCGAGTCGGTGGCGGCGTACTACGGTGGATTCGGCGGAACCGCGGCGATTTCCTATGACGGCGATCACCGCGTGCTTGTCCTGGGATTCCCGTTTAGCGTCATCGACAACGCCGAGAGCCGCGCGTCGGTCATGTCCGGTGCGCTGGAGATTTTCGGGCTTTAGCGTTCCGTGTTTCCGGCGGAGGCGGTCCAACAGCAAAGCGAGCTATAGTGCGGCCCGATGACGCGGCGGGGCAACAGCACGATGGTTGGGCTTAGTGCCCCGCGGGTCTTGGTTATTCCGCGTTGGGGAGGCACGCCGGCCGACGAGTGGTACCCGTGGCTGACGCGCGAGTTGCCCGGAACCAGCGCCGTCGAGTTGCCGAATCCGGAGGCGCCGTCGCTGGAAGCTTGGGTGCAGGGTGTGCTTGCGGCGATTGGTAACGACCCCTATGCGTTGGCGCGCACGCTGCTCATCGGGCACAGCGCGGGTTGTCGTGCGGTTCTCCATGCTCTGGCGCAGCTTCCGCCGGGCCGCGCGGTCAACAAGGTCTTGTGCATCGCTGGCTGGTGGACGCTCGACCAACCGTGGCCCGAGATTCAGCCTTGGATCGATGCGCCGCTCGACCTCGAAGCCGTGAGCGAGGGGCACACCGGAATGCGGGTTTTGTTGTCGAGCAACGACCCGTTCACGGCGAACTACGAGGCCAACGCGGCGCAGTGGCGCAGCAGTCTCGATGCCGACGTCGTCGTCATCCCGGAGGCGAAGCACTTCAACGGTGAGTTGCAGCCCATCGTCCTTGACCAGGCGCGTACGCTGTACACCGCGCTGTAGCCGACCTTTTGCGTCGCGCGCGGTTCCGCCACCGCATTACGGCTGTCCCAGTTTGGCCCACGGCTCAATAGAAGCCACGCGCAGTCGATGGTCCGGATCGGTCTGTATTCCAGCCGAGAGGGTGAAGGGATTCCAATGGCATTTTGGCGACGCGCAGTACCTTCACCCGTAGCACTCGACGACGACGAGCTACCCGCGTTGGCGGCCAACGAGCAGGCGCCCGCGCCCCAGACGGCGGGAGCCTCGCTGGACGAGGCTCTGACGACGCTCG
>JAESSZ010001162.1 GCA_016763875.1 Nannocystaceae bacterium | reverse complement strand
TTGAAATCCCTACTCCAAGAAAAGATTTCCCAAGACGTCACGCGTGGTCGAGTGCCGCTGGCGGTGCTGCGCGTTCGTTTGGTCGTGGTTGCGTTGCGGCTCGCCCGGGAACAGGCGCCCGTCGGTGATGCTCCGAAGGCCAGGCTGAGACTCAGCAAGTTGCTGTCGAGTCTCCCATTGCTCGAGCTGAGTACTGGCCGGCTGGTCTCGCTCGCGGTGGTCCGTCGCGAGCGCCCGCGCGAGTTGTGGCATCTCGGACTGTGGGACGGCGAGCAGACCGTGCTTGACGAGATCCAGGGGGGTGGGCCGCCGCCAGTTGCCCCACCCGTGCCGTCGCCGCCCGAGCCCCGGGTCTCCAAGCCCCGTCCGCCGACTCGGGAGCAACGCCTGGTCGAAGCGATTCGAAGCGAGTTACGACTCGTTCGTGAACGCAACCGCGAGTTACTGTCGGACGCGCAGCTGGACGGGATCACGGTGGAGACAAGGGATGGCGCACTCGTGGTCGTGCCCGACAATCCCGCGACCATCGACGCTTCGCACCCGCTCGTTGCTAGGGTGCTGCGGCAGGCAGACGGTTTCGAGCCGGTCGCAATCAGTTTCCTTGTCTCCGCGGTCTATACCGCGATCAACATCAAGCTCAGCGAAATCACCGATAGCAACGAGGCCGCCTTCCTTGCCCTGCACGCGGAGTATCTCGCCAGTGCTCACCGCGTGTGACGGTCGTAGCCTACAAAGCGGAGGGGTGGTGCGGAGCGCATCGGTCCGAGCGCGGGGCTAGGCGACGTTGGCCGGGGCCCAGTCGGTCATCTTGTCTCGCATCATCAACTTGGCGCGATGCAGCTGAGTCTTGACCGTGCCGAGCGGGACACCGAGGGTATCGGCGATGTCGCGGTACGGGACGTGACGGACAAAGTGCATCATGATGACCCGCCGGTATCGCGGCGGGAGACTCGAGACGGCCGTGGATACATCGCGGCGCAGGTCGGCGCGGCGAGCCGAGCACTCGTCTTCGGGTGCGGCCGTGGTCGTCTCGAACTCTTTGGGTAGCGCCGCGAGAACCTTGGTGCGGTTGCGGTGGTTGAGATAGACGAAGTACGCGATGCGGTGGAGCCACGTCCCGAATTGGGCCCGTCCTTCGAAGCCCGCCAGGCCTCGGTAGGCCCGTAGGAATGTCTCTTGGCCGAGATCTTCGGCCAGCGTGGTGTTGCCGCGCGTCAAACGCAGCAGCAGGGACCGGATCTTGCCCTGATGGCGCCGCGTCAGATGGCCGAAGGCCCCAGGCGTGTCGCCGCGGGCAGCCAACGCCACCAACGCCACATCGGAGCACTGAGTCAGCGTAGAACGGTCGGGATCCGAAGCACTCATCACGCGGATGGTCGTACCCACCAGCCCCCAAACCGATTGCGCTTCCGGACAAAAAAGTCACGGTTGGGTTCAAAACGCCACTGATCCATCGAAAACAGTAGCGAAGCTCACGCGAATTTCCACCACGGCGATGGCGTACGTCCGTGGGTGTTGCCGCGGCGTGCACCCGGCCGATGCTGCGGAACGCGCTATGGTGCCGCCATGCTGCTCCGAGCGGGTCTGTCCCTTGCCTGCGTCGCCGCACTATCGCTGAGCGCAGCGTGCGGCGGCGACAAAAAACCGACGATGGCCGAGGCGTTGGCCAAGTCCGACCAGGTCGAGGCCGACCGCAAAGCTGCCGAAGAAGAGAAGAAGGCCGCGGTCGTCAAAGCTCCCACACTTGCGGAAGACCCGAGCAAGGTCGAGTACCCGTGGGACATCTACAAACTCAAAGACTCCCTGAAAATGGGCCTGGTCATCAGCTACGGGGTGACCGGCACGGATGCCAAGGGCAAGGAGGTGACCGACGAGTATCGCGGCGAGGTGAAGGGGAACAACGAGCACGACGTCGCTGTGATCCAAACGCTGGTCAGCCTTGCGGACACCCCACAAGCGAAGCAGACGCTGTCGCTGCCGTGGGACAAGGCCAGCCCGTTCTTTTACGTGGAGCGTGCGAGCACCGAGGTCACGGGGCGCGAGACCATCGAGACGCCCGCGGGCAAGTTCGACTGCATCACGGCGGACCTCAAGGGGTTCTTCGGCGCCCACAAAACGGTATGGATGCCGATCGGCAAGCCGGGCATCTACGCCAAGGTGGTTGACCACGGCAACGCCAACGCGGAAGACGACCAGACCGAGATCACCTACACGTTGGCTACGATCTCGGCGCCGCCCAGTTGACGGGCTCGGGCCAGGTGCTGCGAGTTGTGTCCTACTTGGGAACGATCGCTTAACTGCTCGCGAACTCGGTCGAGGGACTCCGTATGTGCGGCTTCGTAGGCGCCATTGCGCGAGCTGGACGTCAGCCCGGTCTCAGTGATCGTGGGCTGGACGTGTGGTGCGACGCCGTGGCGCACCGTGGTCCGGATGGCGCCGCTTCGTGGCGCGGTGGGCAAGTCGCGCTCGGACACCGTCGACTCGCGATCCGAGATCTGAGCGAGGCAGGTGCGCAACCCATGCATGCACCCCAGGGTCGTGGGGTGCTCGTCTACAACGGCGAGCTATACAACGACGCAGAACTGCGGGCTGAGCTGGGCCCCTATGCCGCTGGATTCGGTGGTTTTGCGACCGCCTGTGATGCGGAGACCGTGCTGTTCGCGATGATGTGCTGGGGCGAGGCGGCCGTGTCGCGGCTGCGCGGTATCTTTGCGCTGGCGTGGATCGACAACCGTGAGCGCCATGCCCTGCTGGCGCGCGATCCTTTGGGCGTCAAGCCGCTGTACTGGGCCGGCTTTGGTGGCGAGCTCACCTTTGCCAGTGAAGTCGCCGCGCTGCTGAAGCATCCTGCGGCTCGGGCCGAGCCAGACCTCGCGATGGTCAGTGCCTACCTCACCACCGTGCGTCGCGAACTCGGTGACCGCACGATGTTCAAGGGCGTGTTCTCCGTCTTGCCCGGCGAGACCTTGCGTGTGGACCTGGACGATGCGGCGTTGCGGCCTGTGTTGGTCTCTCGGTGG
>JAESSZ010001161.1 GCA_016763875.1 Nannocystaceae bacterium | reverse complement strand
GTCGTTGTTTTCGAGCCGCAGGCAGTCGATCCGGTAGCCCAGGATCCCCCCATTGTTGAACTCGTTGCCTCGCACCACGAACAGCTCGGTACGAGCCAGGTGCAAACCTCCGTCGATGAACACGTTGTCCTCGAAGTAGTTGGGCTGCGTATTGCCGCCCCGCGTCCCGCGACCAGGCCGGTCTGGGTCGTCGCCTGAGTATCCGATGATGCCCCACCGTCCGTTAGAACTGCCAACGGTCACGGTAATCGTATTGCCGCGAATCACGTTGTCGCTCTTGCCCCAGTGGACGATGGGCCCGTCCGTCTGCGGTCGGGAAAGCCCGGTCTGATCGCAAATATTGTCGAGGAACCACAGGTTCGTCCCGTCCGTGTTCACCAGGTCACCGCCTGCATTGGCGTGGAAGTGGTTGTTACGGATCAGGATATCGGCACTAAGAAAGTCCAAGCTCTCGACGTCGACGCCGAACTGCGGGCTCGTGCCGTCGATGTGGTGGATCTCGTTGTCCTCGATGGCCACCCGCACCCCGCCGACAATCGACACGCCCTGTCGACGATTGTCGTGGATCTCATTGTTCCGAATGGTGATGTCGAAGCACGAGTTACCCGCGTCCCCAGACCCAACGATGAGCACACCGTCGCCCGTGACTTCGCGAAGCACGGTGTCCTCCACCAGCACGCGCTCGGAGTTGCCCTCGATGCAGATCGCGTGGCCTTCATCGTGGGCACCGCCGCCCTCGTAGATATGCGTGGACCGATCGCCCACGATCGCACCGCCGCGAATCACGACATCGTGTGCACCCCGCACGGCGATGATGCAGTAGTTCCACCGGTCGTTGGTCTCCATCCTGAGGACGGCACCGTCCTGCATCTCGAACACCATGTCCGAGGGAAGTTCGATCCCAGCCCAGTAGATGTCATTGCCCTCGCGACCCACCAGGTACTCGCCGGGCGGGACGACAAAGCGGGTCGAGCCCTGCGCTTGGGCTGCATCGATCGCGGCCTGCAGGCCTTCTGTAGTGTCCGCGGCGTTGGTCCCATCCGTCGAGATCCCCCAATCTGAGGGCACCAACTCGTAGGTGCTTCCGCGCGCAACCTCGGGCAACGCGACCACAGGCATCGCGCCAGGAGGACTGAACTCGCAGAAGTCGGTTTCGACCGGGCCAGTGTCGTCCCCCGTGGAGTCACCCGTCGGCGTGTTTTGGCCCGAGGTGTCGGCCCCCGAGTCGGCTCCCGAATCAGCGCCCGACTCGGCCGTGACCACCGCCGTGTTCGACGTCCCCGTCCCGGTCCCCTCGGTACCGGCTCCGGGGCTTCCATCGTCAGATGAACCGCACCCAGAGCTGACCGCCCACAAGATCCAAAGCCATCGCCGCATGCCACAGCACTAGCAGAGCGGACTTGGAGTCCGCGGCGTGCCCCAATGATTTGGCAGTCACCACAGAAGAGCGACGGTCGTGCCGAGCTTGGAGATTGCGCGGGGGCGCGGGACGACATGTGACTAGAAGCTGAATCGCCTGGCGCGGCGCCCCGCGGTCCAATGTACCGAGAGGTGGGGACATCACCTCCTCCGAAAAGGATGGAATCGTGGTTTCGGACGCCGCCCTCGGAGCGTTGAGCAACTCGGCAGACGGATGCCATTTCGAGTTCGATTATCTACACCAACGGAGACAATGCGGCGACGGCTTCGACCTCGAAGCGCATTTCGGGCATGGCCAGGCTGGCCACCCCGATCAGGGTTTGAGTCGGAGGGTTGGCATCCCAAATGGACTGGATGATTTTCGCGATGACGCCGAGTTCCTCGAACCCTAGATTCACGACGTAGGTCCTCAGTTGCACGACGTGGTTCAGCTTGAGCCCATGGGCCGCCAGCGCGACACCCACGTTGCGGAACGCCCGCTGAACCTGCTCGGCGAAGATGTCGGAGACGACCATGCCGTCCGAGCCTGAGCCGTACTGACCCGCGACGAAGACCAAGCCCGTACCCGCGGGAACGCTCGCGGTGTGGCTGTAGCCGAACTGGGTGGGGTCGTGGAGCTCGGACGGGTTGAGGAAGCTGTGGGACATGCCGCGTCTATGCCAGAGCGGAGTGTCAGCTGTATGTCATGTTTTGTGCCATGCTCGGTCCCGATGCGACGGACAGACCGGTTGTTTGCCATCGCGGAGCTTCTGCGCGCCCGCCGAACCGGGATAACAGCGGAGCAACTCGCCGGTCGGTTTGAGGTCTCCGTACGCACGATCTATCGCGACCTCGACGGACTGCGGGCTCAACTGCCACGATCTCGACATCGACGACAAACGGCAGTTTCGCATGCACAAAATCAAACGCGCCGAGATCTTGCCAGGCACCCGATAGCGAGGCGAACAGGCGCGTATGCCCTCGGTCACAAACCAAGCAGGCTGGCGGCATTGTCGTGGAAGATCTTCCGCATTTCATCCTGTGACAGTCCGCGTCCGAGAGCGGGGCAAGGGGAGCGGGTGTCGTGCGGCAACCGAACGCCAGCAGTAGAGCGATCCCAATCCAACGCTGCATCCGCGGACGTTATCAGGCCCGGGCTGGACGCTGTAGCGGCGTGGGAGGGCCGGTACTCAGCGGTCGCTTTGAACACGCGACGGACTCTTCGATCTGCACAAAGTGGGACTCGGCCAGCGTCACTCGAGTTGCGGCGACAAAATCCTCCACCTCGGCCGGCGTCAGTCCGGGCAGCGCCAGGCAGTAGTCCGTCTCGCCTTCTCGCCCCCACCACTGTTGGGTGACGCCAAGAGAGTGTCCGAGACGATCCTCTGTGCGCCAAAGCAAGGCCAGAAACGCGTGTTCGGCGACGTCGTCGGTCCCGGAACCCTGGCTTCCAAAGCTGACCCGCAGTCGAGTCACCGAGGCGGCCTCCCGACCCACGGACGGCTCAGCCGTAGTAGCGGCGGTGGACCGGCCACAGCCGAACAAGAGCATCAGGACCATGGCACCGAAGCCTAAACGTCGTCGCAGCATGCAAGGTCACACTACACGCGATGGATTCGCTCGTTTGGCCGAATGCTTCGAGCGAGTCTTGGCGAGTCCGCGGAGTGGGGGATGCTATGGCGGTCGCGTGACCGGAATCGTCCGCGTACTGGGCCAACGAGTCCACACGCGGCCATAAGAACCGCTGGGAAGACCAAAAGTGCGCGCACATCGAGTCTCATCGGCAGACTAAACATCGCGACTTCCGCAATGCCTCAGTTTGCGTATAGGCGATCGGAATCGGCAATCTCGGCGGTAGAACCGGAGAGGGCTGCACGCAGCAGCGCCGGACGGGCAAAGGTCGCGTGCAGCGGCGGCATTGACGGGTGAGCCGGGCAAAGGTCGTGTGCAGCGGCGCGGGAAAAGTGGTGGTGAAATGTCACCGTCCCGAACAGGTCTGCGATCGACATCTTCAGACCCGCGGCTATCGCCCGAACTGCGCAAGATCGCAGGCAGCGTGGGCCGCCCCGTTCGTGGGTTTCGCGGAGGCTTGAGGAGCACCGCCTGTCCCGTTCTCGTCCTGTGGTGGAGCATCCGCGGCTCTGGCGCAGGCGCTGGGCAGACAAGCTCGGTCTCGTCCGACGTTCTTGCTCGAAGGCGACGACCGCCCAAAGTAGTCGCGGCGCAGCTCGAGGCCACGCGACACCTTCGAGGCCGAGCCCACGAAATCCGCAACAGATCAAAAATGCGGGATCAGTTCGGGTCCATCGTGCAACGGAAATATGGGGCAGATGATTTTCCAACCGCCGACTCGGCGCCATCGAGCCTCGCCCAAACACCCACGTAGGTTTGACTCACGACACCAGCATCTCTGTTGCCACACCAAGGAACACTTGAGGACCACATCGATGAATATTCGAAAAATCGTATCCATTTCCGGCTTCGCCGCTGCAGCCATGCTTGCCTCCCCGCAGCCCGCCCACGCCACTCACGACTGCCCTGCGGGTTCCACCGCCCCCGTTTGCAGCGTGTGCACGACTGTCGCGACCGCGTTGTGCTTAGAGTCCGCCGACGACGCATTCAATGAATGCGAGGCTCTTTATGAACCGTTTCTCACGGAGATCATCTGCACACCCGAACTCATCGAGGACACCAGCGACTGCATCCAGCATACCGGAGACTTCGATTTCGACGCTGCGCTAGTCGCGTGTGTGGACGCCGATGCCGACGCCGACGGCGATGGCGTCCCGGACTTCGACGACCCATGCGTCGGCTTCCCAAACGACGACACCGACCTCGACGGTGTCTGCGACTCCGACGACGTGTGCCCGACGGACGACACCGACGCCGACGATGATAACGACGGCGTCTGCGACGTCGTCGATGTCTGCGTGGGGGCCGACAACGTCGACAGCGACGGCGACCAGATCTGCGATGACCTCGACATCTGCGTGGGCATTGACGCGAGTGGCGACATCGACTTCGATGGAATCTGCGACAGCAGCGACAATTGCCCGCAGGATGCCAACCCCGACCAGGCGGATGCCGACAACGACACGATCGGCGACGTCTGCGAGGTCGATGGCGACGCTGACGGCGTCGTCGACGACGACGACAACTGCCCCAACGACGCCAACAGCGACCAGAGCGACCTCGACGGCGACGGCGACGGCGACGCCTGTGACGACGACGACGACGGCGACGCAGTGGCCGACGAGCAGGACAATTGCCCCTTCTACGCCAACGCCGATCAGACGGACGGCGACGACGATGGTTACGGCGACGTCTGCGATGGCGACGACGACGGTGACGGCGTCGATGACGACGACGACCTGTGCCCGGGCACGGCCCTCGACGCCCTCTTTGACTCCAATGGCTGCTCCGGTGAGCAGCTTGTCGAGGTCGAGTGTGGCGTTCCCAGCGACTTTGGCTGGAACCGCCGCTCGGACTACGTACGCTGCGTTGTGAAGACATCGCGCTCGGCCTGGCGCAAGGGCCTCATCTCACGCGCCGAGCGTGCATGGTTCATCCGCCGCTCGGTCCGGGCCGTGTGGGCGAGCTACCGCAGCCGCCTGCGGAGGTGGTGCTAGAATGGCTCGGGTTTCAGCGAGAACCCGAAATGCGACGCTCGTGCTGGCGACGATGACGTTGGTCGCGATCGCAGCCGCCCAGCTCATCGCCAGTGCCCCGCCCCCCAACGCTCCGCACGCCCCCCACGCGGTGCGCGACAGCGTGCCCAAGTCACCTCCGTCAGCCCAGCACTGGCTGAAGCGGTCCTCGCCGGACCGAGGTGGCTTGGACCCAACTCCCCCTGAGGTCGAGCACCGAGGGATTGAGGCGCACGAGGACCTCGGCGAGGCTGAGTGGGCCTACCGCGAACGCATCGACCGAAACATCGCGAGCCTCGCGGTCGCGGCGACCCTCGCCCGGGAGCAGGGCCACCTCGAGCGTGCCGACCTCATGGAGCGGCGCATCTCCGGGCTAACGCGGCGCGCGGCGCAGTTCGAGGCCTCACTCGCGAGTGGCTAGGCAGTGTCCGGTTTCTGATCAGGCGACGCACAGTCGCAGATATCGGTGAATGAAGGCCAGGCGGACCATGCCAGCGAAGTTGATGGCGGTTTTCTCGTACCGCGTGCCGATGCGTCGGCACTCTTTGAGCCAACCAATAAGACACTCGACGAT
>JAESSZ010001160.1 GCA_016763875.1 Nannocystaceae bacterium | reverse complement strand
GGAGTCTGAGTCTCGATAGGTCGCATGAGCGTCGCGTAGGCCAGCCACAGCAGCAGAGTTGCTGCACACGAGCCCGTGAGCATCGAGACCTCTGCCCGCCAATGCATGAGCCCCGTCGCCAGAAAGGCCGAGTCGAGGTAGGACGGCCGGAGCACGACCATCGACAGCATGATGTGCAACGCTGCGAACATCGCCGACACCAAGCCAAGGTGCTTTCGCCGTCGATTCTCGGTCACGAGCCGAGAGACACCGAACAGAGCGACACTGGTGACCCCCACCGCTTTGTTCGTCACAAAGATTGGCAGCTGCTCCCACGCAACGCCCTTGAAGACGATGTACCGAACGACGGCGTAAGCCATCCCGGCCACAAAGAGCCCGATGATCAGTTTGCCGTCCCGCATCGTCGTGCACCACTTTAGAGCGACGACCGATTTGAATCCACCACGCGTTGCCCGCCCGTGTGCGATCGTGGTGGTCCCCTCGACGTCCGTCACATTGCGACGCCACGGGTCACAAGTTGGTACGACCTGCGGCCGGGGCACGCGGCGGCAGCGGGCATCGAGCCGAACTTAGGTGGTCAAGTACCCTGGAAGCGGGTCACCGATCGCAGCGAAGTTGTAGTCCGTCGCGAACGCGTTGTCGTCTTTGCCGATGGTCTCGGTTGCGCCGTAGCCGGGCTGTCCGTTCATCTCGTAGTCGCCCGGCTCCAACCCCATGGCTTGCATCGCGGAGACCAAGAACTGATTGTGGGGGATGCCGCGAATCACCGCGCCGTTGTTCTGCGAGAAGTACAACTGCGAGTCCCACTCGATGTAGTCCAAGTAGTTGCCGGTCTGGATACACCCGCCTGCCCCACCTGCCGTGACCGCAGGCACCGAGTAGTTGAGGTGGTTGAAGCCGAGCTCGTTGCCCCAGTACACCAGCGAGTTATCGAGGTAGGTCGACCCGTTGCCCTCCGGCACATCCAGGCGTTCCATGATGCGCAGGAAGATGTCGTGGGCGATCCAGTTGTTGAGACGCTGGAGATTGAAGTCCGCCTCGGGACTACCCCAAGCGTGTGCGTCGCCGTGCCAAGCCGACGGTCCGTCTGCGCCGTGGAAGTAGCCGGCAAACGCATTGCCACGGCCATCGGAGAGCGCCTTGCGTACGTCCAGCGTCACGACACGCGTGTGGTCGCAAATGATGCCCGCGACCATCACGTCGACCATCAACGAGTACACCTGCCCCATGTTCATGACATCGAGGTCGTATTGGTCGCCGTAGCTGCCCGGCTCGTCGGGGAACGTACACGGGACGCCCGCGCCCCCGCCCAGGTTGTCTTGCAACTCAGAGAGGAACGAGAGGTGCCGTTCCAACAGCTCTTTGTCGGCGCCGGACAAACGCGGATGCTCGCGTCGTCGGACGTAGTCGGTATAGATGCGGTCGACCAACTTAACGTTTGGGTTGGGCGCCAGCTCCCCTCCGTCGTCCCCAGGCGGCATCACGCCGGGCGCGTTGAACAACGCGTTGAACGCAGTGAGAGGGTCGAGATGTCCCTGTACCTGCTCGACTGCGCCGCCAGCGATACCCGAGTTAGTGAACGAACACGTGTTGGTACCGCCCGGCGCCAGGTGCAGCGATCGCACGATCGGCGAGCCTTCGTAGAAGCGGTCCGAGTAGGCCAGCACCTGGTCGATGGTGGGCACGTGCGTCAAGCTTGAGCCCGCGTCGCTCTCGCTACCGGCAAAGTTGCCGAGCATGCCGCCGTCGTTGTGATTGGTGTCCGGAAGAAAATCCAGACCGCGGATCAGGTTCATGCGGTCGTGGTACGGATTGAACGCGGTGTCCAATACGGGCGAAATGCCCTCGCCCGCAAAGTCCGACAGCGGCGCCTGACGGTACGGTGTCCCTGCGATCGCCTCGGTCAACGCGGTCGTGCCGTCGGCACCGTTGCCGGTGCGCAGTTCATACCCATTGCCCGCGAGCGTGGGGTACCAATCGACCATGTTCTGCGTGCTGTACGACTTGATAGCGATCAGCCGTCGCGTGACACCGTCGGGTGCCGCGGTTGCGGAACGCGGAAGCAGCGAGGACAAGAAGGGGATCGCCAGGGCGGCGCCTCCTGCTCCACGCAGGAACATTCGGCGTGAGGGCATGTGGGATCGGTCGCGATTCATGGCTAGTCCTCCACCGTGCGTAGGCGAAACTCTGGTTCAAGGGCGATGGCGCGCAAGGCGTTGACGATGCTGTCCTCACGGAGGGTCTCCTCGAGGTTGTCGACCATGCAGGCATCGTTGGGAGTGGGGTCGCGGCGAAACGTGAACTGGAAGTAGTGCTTGGCGAAGCACGACTGCACACGCGGATCTTCGGCCAGCCACTGCATCAGCTCGACGGGGCCCTCGAAGCTCAGCGTCCCTTCCCCCAGACCGTCAACGCTCACCGAGGTGTCCACGGGCTGCTCCCCCAGCAACGTGCCCAAGTCATCGTAGATGAGCTCGCTGGTGCGAAATCTGCCCAGCGCGTCATAGGCTTCCTGCACAAACCCGATTGGGTTGATCTGCGTGTGACAAGCAGCGCACTCGGGAGCGGCCGTCTTGACCTCGTAGCGCTGCCGCGTGCTCATCTCGGGATCAAGCGGCGGTGGGTCGAATGCGTCGGGCGGAACGTCAGCCGCATCGGGCGGCGACAAGGTCAGGCACAGCAGACGCTCGCGGACATCGATGCCGCGAAAGATCGGATTGGTCTTCTCGTCGCCAGAGAACAGCATCGCCGCTCGGGTCAAGATCCCCGCGCGCTGCCCGGCGGGGAAGACAACATCACCGCTGGCATCCGGGCTCACCCCATACAACGCAGCCAGCGCACCATTGTCGGTGAACGAGCGGTCCGAGGAGATGAGATCGGCGAACTGCCCATCGGTCTCCCAGGTGTAGAAACGGGTCAGGTTGTCGATCTCGTCACGGGCCGCTTCGATGAGGTCATCGTCGGCACCCAACCCCACGGAGAACGCGTTGAATGCTGGCGTGTCAACAAATCCGGCCACACCTTCGAGGTGCAACCACTGGCGGTAGAACTGGCGAATGGTCTCCTCGGTGCGGGGCTGCCCCTCGCCGCTGACCATGCGCTCGATCGCAGCCTCGAATCCGTCCTCCGTCGTGAGCTCCCCCGCGGCTGCGGCCGCGAGCAGTGCATCGTCGGGCGTCGATCGCCAAAAGTGATGCGCGATGCGGCTAGCGATCTCGTAGTCGTCCAGTTCTTGAATCGCCTCGCCCGGGCCCTCGGTCTCGAACTGGTAGTGAAACGCGGGGGACATCAACATCGCGAACACAACGTCGCGATACACCTCAGGTCCAGTCCGCTCCGGGTCGACCAGGCCGAGATACAGATCGAGGTCGGCATCCTCCATCGGACGACGATGGACCTTCAGGCCGAAGTCCTCCACGAAGCTCTCGAGGCAGCCCGGGTCGAGACTCGGTGCCAGCGCGCAGTCGCCGGCCAGCGTGCTCATCATCGCTGAATCCTCGAGCGCAGCGTTGGCGACCGCATCGGCGACCGCGTAGTACGTGGTCACATGACGCTGCGTCAGGCGCAGGTCCATGCCGACGAACGCTCCGTCATCTTCGGCGGCATCGATCGGCAGGTCGACGAGCGCGGTCTCGATCGCGGAGGCCGCGGCTGGCATCGACCCAAACAGGTCATCGAGCGTGTTGCGATACTGCCGCGCTGACAATCGCTTGAGCGGGGTGGGTGACGGACCATCTGGGTCGCACGCCAGTGCCGCGGGGCCATCGCCATCGTCACCACTCCCGGCGTCGCCCGATCCGCCGTCGGTCTGCCCCCCGTCCCCGTCTCCCCCGCCGTCCGCACCCGTGTAGCAGCCCGTGACCAACACGGCCGCGCCAAGCAGACCAACGAGTCTGAGCCACGCAAGTCGCACCTCGCCGAACGGAGCCTCTGCGTACGTCACCACGGTGATCAGGAGACGGGAACCCCTCGATCTGGGTGAAACGGTAGGACGTTTTTGCGGACCTCCAGACGCGGTTCTGCTGATCAGGTATCGGAGCGCACGTCACGATCAGATCGATGCTCAGTTCGGGGACCACGACCCCCATCGCAAGTCGCGATTCAGCGCGGTCCGGCGAGACCGGCCATCGCCAAGACGATCCCGACCGCGAGCACACCCCAGGTCGCGCGGCTTCGAACGCGCTCGGTCAGCTTGTCGCGAACCCGGAAACCCAACGCGTTGCCGAGTACCAACCCAATCGCGAGCAGTGCCGCCATGCCAGCGTGCTCAAGACCAAGCATGCCCGCACTTGCGTAGGAACCGACTCGACCGATGTGCACGGCAAGCGCAACGACAGTTCCCGTGGCGAGAAATGCGATGTCGGTGAGCCCGACCGCGAGCATCAGCGGCGCCAGCAACAAACCACCGCCACCCGTGGTCGCGGCGGCAAATCCCACACCGAACCCGCCGGGCACAAGAATCGAACGCCGCGGGCGGATGGTGAGCCACCCCAGCGCGCGTGCCACCGCTAGCGCACTCACGCCAAGCAGCAACCAGCGAATCGCGGAGGCCGAAAGGGCCGCGGTCACCCAACCGCCAACCGCCGCCCCGATAAACGCACCGGTCGCCATCGGCGCCGCCATGCCGCGGTCAACCGCGGCGCGTAGGGTGAG
>JAESSZ010000113.1 GCA_016763875.1 Nannocystaceae bacterium | reverse complement strand
GTGTTCATGCGCTCGCTGGCCTGCCTGCAGCCGCGCGGTACCCTGGTCAGCTTTGGAAACTCTTCGGGCAAGCCGGTCCCGTTCGACATCGGGCTGTTGGCGGACAAAGGATCACTGTCTGTCACCCGGCCCACGCTCACGACGTACACCGAGTCTCGGGAGGACTTGCTCGCGACCGCCAGTGCAGTGTTGGATGCCGTCGATCGCGGCGTGATCAAGGTGCAGATCCGGCAGCGCTTCGAGTTGGCCGATGCGCGTGCCGCCCACGAGGCTTTAGCGAGCCGCCGTACTGAGGGCTCTACGATCCTGACGATCCCATCTTGACGATCCCCGCGACGGACCCGGACTACCAGCCGTTGTAGACACATGCCGCGGGGCCTCGCGTGCGGGTCTCGATGCAGGAGACGCCGTCGCACACTAGGCCCTGGCCGCAGACCATGGCGCCCGCGCAGCCTTCGCCCAACAAAGGCTTGTCCAGGCAGTAGCCCGCGGGGCAATAGCCAGTCTCGCACTGCTGGTGGCCGCTCCATGCCTCGGCTCGCGCGAGTCGCTCCGTGCAGCGTCCGTCTGGCTCTTGGGGGTCCGAAGAGTCGCACCACAGTTGCTCTGCGCACTCACCCACGACGCAGCGACTGCCGACCAACGGCCGCCCGACGCACGACCCAACGGTCCAGTCGCACACGGCCTCGTCACTGCACAAACCCTGCGGGCACGACTCCCCTGCAATCGGCAGTGACCCACAGGTTTGACTTGAGTCGCACGACAGACCTGCGGCGCACTGCAGCGAGTCGCACGACTCGCCGGACTGGGCGAGGGGTCGACACACGTCCGCCTGCCAACCGCATGACAGCCCGTCGCGACAGGGGATCTCGCCGCAGCTCGAGCCCTCGTCTGCTGGCTCGCGACATCGGTTCGACTCCCAGTCGCACCACAGAGCAACGCTGCAGCCGTTGTCGCAACTGTCGCCGATCTGTGCCGCGGAAAGGCACGTGCGTGCGTCCCAGTCGCAGCGGAGTCCGGGCGCGCAATCGTCGAACTCCACGTTGGTTTCTGCCGAGCGACACGTCTCGCCGAGACGCAGACCGGTGAGTACCCCGCAAGGCTCAACGCACGTCCCCCCGGAGCAGGTCAGGCCGGAGGCGCAATCGGAGACGAGGGCATCGGACGCGGTGCAGGTCGATCCGAGCGCCCGGTCGCCGTAGTACACCGCGCAGAACGACTCGCACACGTGGCCGATGTTGGACGCCGGCCAGCGGCACGATTGCTCGTTCATCCGGGCCAGGGTCGTGGTCAGGCAGTCGGCGTCCAGTGTCAGTTCGCGTGCGGCCCCTTCGTCGAGCCGGGTCTGCCATCGGGTGGCGATTGAAAGCTCGCAGTCGTCACCGTTCATCGCTGGGTCTGCGAGTGCATTGCCGCACGCGCAGGCTTCGACAAACATGCATTGAGTCTCCGCGAGGGCGGCGACGGTTTCTTCGACGCCCGATGGTGCTGTCTCGGTGTCGGTGTCGGTGTCGCCAGACTCCGTGCCGTCTTGCGGGGCTGTACTGTTGGTGGCGCCGCAACCCAGGCCGAGTCCCAGCGTAAGCCCAATGCAGGCGAGGTTTGGCCACTTGAGCACGGGCCGCGCGCGGTTGTGCACACTTCGCCCAAGCACCGTCTGGCGTCCGGCACCATTCCAAACCAACAACCTACCCAATACCATGGGCACAAGGTGGCTCAATCGGCCGCCGCTTGCAAGTCAGCGCCCCAATTCCGGCACGGGACTGCAGTGCCGTGGTGCACGGTCACTCCGCGCATTCGACTTCGTAGGGTCCGCAGCCCACGCGGATGTGCATGTGCTTTTCGTGGCCGGGACTGTGACGCACGATGCCCGCGGCGCTACGTCCGTCGGGGTACTGCAGGACTCTGCGAAGCTCTTTACGGTCGACGCCGGCCGCCTTCGCGGCGCGGTGCAGCTGCTTTTGGGCGGCATAGTCCAAGAAGATCGCTGTCGCGTCCGCGTGCAGCATTGCCTGGACCAGGTGCCAGGTGGTGAGCCAGTCGATGCGGCGGCGCGTCAACTCAACCCAGGAGGGCACGCCGTCGCGTCGCGGGAGGCGGATGTCGAGATCGCGGCCGCTTTGGTGAGAACGGTGGCCGCCCAACTCGCCACCGCGCGCGCGACTCATCGCCCCGAGTTCGAGGTCGTGGGGGTTCTCGCTCACGAGGCGGAACAGGGTGAGCCCGATCATGATCTGCTCAACGGCGTGCGAGCTTCCGTAGGCCGACTTGGGCAACCGCAGATGGTAGCCGGCACCCTTGGGTAGACGGACGCCGTTGACGAGCCAACCCGCGTCAGGACGACCGACGCTGAGTCCGCCGCGGCGCAGAGCGAACGCCTCGTCGTCCGGCAACGGATCGCCGCCCTCAGTGATCCATGCGTGCACGATCGGGTCGACCCAGATCTGCAGCCTGGAGCCGGGTGTCATCTTTCCGCGCGACGGATAGTTGTAAGCGCGGATGTCTCGCCCGTCGACGCCGTGCCGTAGAGCGACACTCCACCACGTGTCGCCCTCCGCCACGGTGTAAGCGGTTTTCTCTCGGTGAGGCGGCACCCGGGCCGTGAACACGCGCAGTCGCGAGCCCAGTCGCATGCGCTGCGTTTGCCCGGAGAGTCCATTCCATGTGCGGAGGTCCTCGACGGTCACGCCATATCGGTGAGCGACCTGTTCGACCCGCTCCCTGGGCACCATGACGTGTCGAAACCATTTTCGGTGGGCAAGCACTAGGACCGGGGAGTCGTCGTCGTCGCCGACCTTGCTGCGGATCGACGCGACGCTGCGATTTGCCTCGGGTTCGCCAACGGTCGCAGCAGCAGTCGTACCGTCGTCGGTGCTGGGTGCGGCCTCCAAACGCTCGTCGTTGTGAGGCGCGACGTCGACGGTGGCGGTCGCCGGCTTTGGTTCGTCGGTCGCCTCGTGGGCGGTCGCGTCGATTTCTTCCGCTATTTGTGTTTGCGTCGCAACCGAATCAACGGCTGCGTGTGCGGGGGAGACCGACTTGCGCTCTACATCCCCACCCATTTCGGTCGCCGAACAGGCGGCGAGCAGTAGTGTTGGTAGGCAGCGCAACGTGATCGACGGACGCGGCTCCGCGGGCGGGGATGCCCAAACGCCGCCGGTGGTTGGTGATCATAGCCGAGTCACCACGCGGGAACCTCCGAAGCGGCTCGGGAACGAGGTCTGCGAACTCAGTTGGCTCGGTCGCTGGCGCACCTGAAGTCGATATGTGGGACGCAACCCTACAGTCGAAAGGAGCCGTGACCGCCCCGAAAGATCATCCCGATGACCTCACGATCTACGATCCTCTCGCTGCTTACGCGTCCTGCCCTCGGCGCATTCTTTGTCGTCACGATCGCTGCGATTGCCTGCGATCAGCAACGGGACGGTCGGGAAGGCGGTGCGGGCATCGACGGGCCCAAGGCGGACGATGCAGACGAGGACGGTCACTCGGGGGTCCCCGCCGACCAGCCGACCGGGCTCGATGCTCGCTTCGAGGCGGCCGCGCAAGCGCACGATGTTCCGGTCGAGTTGCTGCAAGCGCTGTCGTGGATCGAGACGCGGTGGCAGATGGTCGAGGGGCACGAGGGGCACGATGCTCGGCCGGCGGCTTTCGGGCTCATGGCGTTGCGCGGGGATGCCCTGGCCGAGGGAGCGCAACTGGCAGGGCTGACCGTACAAGACACGCGCCACGACCCCATGGCGAACATTGAAGCTGCGGCGGCGTTGCTGTCCGAGTTGGCCGACGAGCACGGCATTGAGGACCGCACCGACATCGGTGCCTGGGCCGAGGTTGTCGTCGAGTATAGCGGCATCGACGATGAGATCGCTGCGTCGAGCTTTGTGCACCGCGAGGTGTACCCGACGATTCGAGAGGGAGTTGTCGCGTACACGACGGACGGAGAGATTCAGGGCGAACTCATCCCGAGGGATGTGTGGCCGTCGGTGGGAGTGCCCCCGCCACTGCCCGCGCTACAGGCTGGCCCGGACTACAGCGGCTCGGTTTGGCGGCCCTCGCCCAACAATTCTTCTCGCGGTTCGGGTGCCGCGGCCAGCGCGGCGAT
>JAESSZ010001159.1 GCA_016763875.1 Nannocystaceae bacterium | reverse complement strand
GATCGTGATCTTGCCTTGGACGCCCGAGTGCGCGAGCCGGATAGTCCCGGTCGCTTCCACCAGGCCAAGCCGAGCGATGGCTTTTTCGCGTTTGGGCGCCTTGCGGAGTTTCGCCAGCTCAGCCGCGGTCGGTAGCTTGGCTCCGCCGGTCTTGCGGATCATCCTGATGTTGTCTTTGGTGCCTTGGTGCATCACCAACGCGACGACCGCTGACTTGCCCTTCTTGGCCTTGCCCGTCTCGAAGCTGACCGCCAGCTCGTCTTTCTTGACCCGAAAGCGCCACTTGCCGTCTTTGTCCGGTTTGTGCAGTTCGTACGCCATCTGCCCGGGAACGTCGACTGCGAGCCGGTTGCCGCGCACGACCACTGTCACCGTTTTGGCGCCGTCCTCGCTGGTGTAGCTGCCCAGATGCCCGGCGTGGGCCGCCAGATCGATCTCGGCAGGCGCGGTCCACCCTTCGCGCGGCATCTCCATGTCCATGCCGCCCTGGTGCAGGCGCAAGAGATTGGCCTGGCCGTTGTCGCCGAGTTCAAACGATGCGGCGACTTGGTCTGTCACCGCGAATCTCCGCTTGTCATCACCATCAGGCGGCAACAACTCGTAGTTCGTCTGGCCGGGGACATCCAGAAAGAGCTTGCCGTCCTTGGCGCTAACGACGAAACGCTGGTCCTCAAACGGCCCGAAGTCTGCCACGTACTTGCCCTCGAACGGCGTGGGGTCCAACGCTGATCCCTGGGCAGACTGTGGATTCAGGGGCTCGAGCATCGATTCCCATACGATCGAGCGCACGGACGCCTGAAGTGGGGTCGCACTGACGTTGGTGAGCAGGACGAAGCCCAGCCCGTCGTCCGGCAACAAAGCGACCGCGGCCGCGTAGCCATCGATGTTGCCGCCGTGTTCGATGACCCGGTGGCCCCGCCAATCCTGCACAAACCAACCCAGGCCGTACTGCATCGACCCGGCGACTTTGATCTGAGGACTCCACGTGTCCTCGATCCGCTCTTTGGAGATCACACGCTTGCCGTCGATCTCGCCGCGCCCAAGTTGCAGACGCACCCACTGGGACATGTCCACCACGCTGGAGTTGATGGAACCAGCCGGCCCGATCAGATCGAGGTCGCGCATCGGCACGGCCTCGAACTCTCCCGTGGCGTCGTCGAAACGATACCCCTGCGCCCGCTTAGGGTCGTCCTTGGCGATCTTGGCCGACGTGTTGGACGCGCTCATCGACAAGGGCACGAGCAGCCGCTCGCTGATCAACTCGGACCAGGACTTGCCGCCAACCCTCGCTGCCGCTTCCCCCGCTGAGGCGTAGACCACATTGTTGTACAGAAACGTTTTGCCGTAGTCCGCCAAGGGTTCCGCGCTGCTCGTCGTCCTAAACATTTCCTCGCGGGTCACACCACCGCCTGCCCACAACACCCCCATCCGCGTAAAGCCCGTACGGTGACTCATCGCGTCGCGCAGGGTCGGCTTGCGATCGGTCGCGCGAACCTTGAGCTTCATCTCGGGGATGTGTTTTGTGATCTCATCGTCCCAACCGATCTTGCCTTCGTCGACGAACGTTCCGACCAGGGCCGAGGTGAAAGCCTTGGTCGAGGACCCGATCGCAAAGGTGGTGTCCTTGGTCGCCGGGCGTTTGCTCTGCAGATCAGCGAGTCCGAAACCGCGTGCGAAGATCACGACGTCGTCTTTGACCACCGCGATGGCCATCCCCGGTACGTGTGCCTCCACGCGCGCCTTTTCCAACCGCTCCGTCAGACGCTCGAGCCGCTCGTTGATCGCGTTGTCCCCGTGCGAAGCCGAGCCCGCTACGATCGTGTCGGCCGCAGCTGGCGCCGTCGTGTCCTTTTTTTGCGTACAGGCCGGCGCGAACGCCAAGGACGCGGCGATGAACAAGGATGGCAGTGGGCGGAGTCGACTCATGTCCCACCCAGACCGCCGAACTTTGAATTATGTTTCAACCCAGGTTTCTTTGCCGCTGTGCGCCACGAAATAGCGGCGTTACGCGCCCGGTTGTGGCACGACCGGCGAGCCTTCCCAGCTGTCTCGGTCGGGCCACGAGGTCGACCCCGGCATCTCAGCCTGCGCTCAGCTCGGCCTTGCGGGAGATACAATCCGCCCCTGAAACCAGAGCGACCGCAGCCAGTGAGAAACGGCTCATCGTCGCAGTCCCGACTGGGGACGCGTGGGTCGCAAGCTTCGCCGGGATCAAACTCGCCGTCACCGCAAACCGCGACTGTCACAAACAGCCGGGATGCTCGGGGTGTCCAAGCTGCGTCAAGTGCTGGGGAGGAAACATCTTCCGCACCGAGTGGAATCCGGATGATCACCTCCCTCATGATCCGATGGGTGAACTCGGGCTCGGCGACAATATCGATCGTTTACCGCCACTTGGCGATGCCCTGCCGTACGTGGACATCGGGACCAATAGGCTCGCTGTAGCCATCCAGAGTGGGATGAGGTTCACGTGTGTGTTGCTGGACGACGGCGGGCTCAAATGTTGGGGTTCGAACCATTTCGGGCAACTTGGCCAGGGTGACGAGGACGTCCGGGGTGATGAGCCCGGTGAGATCGGGGACGACCTACCGACAATCGACTTCGGTGACGGGAGATCGGTGCGCGCGTTCAGTCTCCATGACGTCACACCGTGCGCCCAGTTGGACGACGGTTCCATGAAATGCCGGGGCCACCAGACTGGCGCAGGTGCCACGCCGGATTCGATGGGCGACAACCTTGCGCCCGTGGCCACCGCGGCTGACCTTGGTGGCTGACGCCGCGAGCGAGACCGTCAACTCGGGCGCCCGCGAGCCCTCGGCAGCTGAGCGCGAGTCCTCACTCGACCCCGTCACCGTCGAGATTCGGCTCGTCACCAGCATCAGCACTCACGAAGCACTAGCCCGCCCGCGCCCAGGGCATTGTTCTGCTAGCCTCCCTCGGCGTGGTGCCCCGTGCCCCGGTCCTCCAACGTCTCGGACCCGCGCTCGCGCGGCATGTCCCCGTGCTGTTGGTTGTGGCGGCCTCGGCGTGGCTGCTGTGGCCGGTCCCGACTGGCCAAATGCCAATGTCCGCGGACCACACGGTCCACCTAACGCGAATCTGGATGTGGGCCCAAGAGCTGTCGGGAGGACAGCTACGCGGGTGGAGTACGATCTGGTTCTTCGGTACGCCCGTCGGCGAGTTGTACCCGGTGCTCGGCGACGCGATCGTGATCGCCGTCCGTGTCGCTTCGTTGGGGATCTTGGACTGGTCGGGGGCGTACGCGATCGGTTTCTTCATCGTGTTCACGGTGCAGGGACTCGCGATGCTTCGAGTCGGACGCGCCACCGGACTCGGCCACTGGCCTGGGTTGGTGGCCGCCGGCCTGCTGCTGTTCGACGCAGGCGCTTACCGTGAGGGCGGCTGGCTGTACACGGTCCAGTACGGCGTATGGCCGCAGGCACTGTCGACCTCGTTGAGCTGGCTGGCTTTTGGTGAGCTGCTGGTGGCATGCACGTCCACGGACCCCGCAGTCGTGCGGCGACGGATCGCGACCTCGGCGTTGGCGTTTGGTGGCGCGCTGCTGGCCCATCCCATGGCGATGCTGTCGATGGCCATCGGCGGACCACTGCTGGTAGTCACGCTCGGGTTCACCAGCCGCGAAAAACTCAGAACGACCGCTGCCACCTCGGTGCTCGCCGCGGGACTAGGGCTCGCAGTCGCTGCGTGGTGGCTGGTTCCAATGCTCAAGCACCGCGGGTGGATGGCGGCCTACGGGTGGCTGTGGCAGTCGCTGGGGTGGATGGGCAAACAGGCCGCCGAAGGTCACGTCACGCAAGCCATGCCAGCGGCGGTCGGATTCACCATCGTAGCGGGCGTGCTCGTCGTCGCGGTGGCGGGCAATCGGCCCTCGCGTTTCTTGGTGGCCTTTGGCGTGGTGCTGTGGATCGCGGCCAGCAAGGAGGTGTTGTGGGAACTGCGTCTGGACCAGCTCTCTAGCGGGTTTGCGCATATCCAGCACCAGCGATTCATCATCGCGGCCAAGCCGGGTTTGTTCCTCGCTGCCGGTACCGGCCTGGCGATCGTCGGCCGTCGAGGGCGGGAGTTGTGGCGAGAACACGGCAAGAGTGCGGTGCGCCGCCCGCTGGCGGTCGCGCTGCTC
>JAESSZ010001158.1 GCA_016763875.1 Nannocystaceae bacterium | reverse complement strand
TGACGCCAAAACGTCTCCACCACGCGGTCGAGGACTTCCTCCTCATCAAACTCTCGCTTCCGAGCCATCGCGCCGTCCGACGCAAGATAGGGCCCAGTGTGCGGCCGCGCAAGCTTCGACACGACAGCGGTCACCAGTCCGAAACCGTCGACCCCTAGCGAGAAAGTCGGCTGACATTACCTCGGACGTCATCGTCCTCGTGCGATTGAGCGCCATCTTGGAGACATGAACTCGCACACAACCGTTGGCGAAGATCGTGGACGGGCTCTCCGCCGGGCCCTGCTGGGCAATGCCGCGTTTTCGGGCACAAGTGCCGTCGCACTGATGTTCACTGGGCCCGCAGTGGCGCCACTGTTCGGACTGAGCGACCCAACGATCGTGCATGCCGTTGGCGCGGGCCTGGGCGTGTTCGGTGGCGCGTTGGCATACACCGCAACCCGGGAGCAGCTCTCCGAGACGCACTCGCTGCTGGCCACGGTCGGCGATCTCGCCTGTGTGGCGGGCAGCGCTGTCCTGCTGGGCCTGGCGAGCGACACACTCGCGCCGCTGGGCATCGAGTTACTCGTTGCGGTGGCCGTCGTCGTGACCCTCTTCGCGGGGCTCCAGATCCGCGGACTGCTGCGATTGGGCCACGACGGAAAAAGCGACGCCGCGGTCGTGTGAGACGGCCAGCGATGTTCCGCTATCCTGAGCCGACCGGCCCGTGGCCCACGATGCAACCGCGCCAGCCCACCCCTGTAGGTACGCTCCTTCGCAAGTGGCGCAACGCTCGCAAAATGTCGCAGATGGCGCTTGCGAGCGAAGCCGAGGTCTCCACGCGCCACATCTCGTTCGTCGAGACCGGCCGTGCAAAACCAAGCCGAGAAATGATCCTCATTCTCGCGAGCGTGATGAACGTACCGCTGCGCGAACGCAACGCAATCCTGACGGCCGCCGGCTTTACCCCCGCCTACCGAACGACTGACCTTAGCGCCCCCGAGATGGCGCCCGTACGCCGGGCTCTGGACTTCATTCTCAAGGCGCAAGAACCGTACGGAGCGCTCGTGTTGGATCGACGCTGGGACATCTTGATGTCCAACCAAGGCGGCACGCGGATGACGTCACTGCTCGTCCCCGATCCGGCGCCCATGCTCGCCGATGGCCCGCCGAACCTGTTGCGGCTGTTGCTGCATCCCCTGGGCCTACGCCGCAGCATCTCCAACTGGGAGGAGGTCGCCCGGGTGACCCTGCAGCGAGCCCATCGCGAGTTGGCGGTCGAAAACGACGACGCTCTGCGCGAAGTGATGGACCAGGCGCTGGCGTACCCGGGCGTCCCCAAGGACTTCCGGTCCATCGATGTGGTCGACGTTCCCCCGATCTTGTATCCGATCGAGTTCGCGGTATTCGGGCAGAACATTCGCATGTTCACCACCATCACGACGCTCGGCACCGCACAGGACATCACGTTGCAGGAACTGCGTGTCGAGTGCTTCTTTCCGGCCGATGAGGCATCCGAGCTGGCCCTGCGTGCGCTGGCAAGCTCAACTTCTTGAACGGGTCGCGGCCACGTGAGTCGCTTCAGTCCAGCTCCACGGACCCCACATCCGGGGTGCCGCGCCGGGCGTTACCGCGAATATCGTCGGTGACGTCGTTGGTCGTGGACTCATCACCGGCAGCCTGGGCGACGTTGGCGACGCCACCGTCGATCACAGCGGACCCTTGTGCCGGCTGTCCGTAGTTGATGACCAGGCGCTCAAAGGCCTCGCAGATCGTGCTGGACCCGTCGCCGAAAGCGCCTGCTTGGGCGTCCCACGTAGGCAGCGGGATCTGGTCCGGCACGTCCGGTAAGGAGGGATCCATCAGCAGGGCGGCGGCATCCGCGGTGTAGTTGATCACGCCCTGATCGTCCTGCGGGATCGGCAGGCCGCCGTTCCAGTACAAGTTGTGGTCGAGCAGAAAATCCCCCACCAGATCGGAATCCGACTTCGAGAACCGCGCCGTGCCGACCCCATCGTTGGCGACCCAAGCGTTGTTGTAGATGTAGAGGTCCTCCGTGCGAAGCAGCTGAGGGTCGGTGATAGCCCACGCCAAGAACGCCCAACTACGACCGTTGGCAAACGCTCCGTTGAAGGTGTTGTTGCGAATGGTGATGTCACGAACCCCCCGGAGACCAATCGGCGCCGCGAACCCAGAGGTCAGGTCGCCGTTGCCAACGAACAAGTTGTTTTCGACGACCGCTACCTGCACCGCGTACTCATCGCGGTCGTTGTCCTCGCCCAGATAGAGCATCATCGAGTTGCCGGCCCCTTGCCAGTTCAAGAACACGTTGCGGCGCACGTACGCATAGCGCGTGCTCTTGTAGAAGTCAGGCGAGCCGATAGGGGTCGAATCTTTGATCACCAGCAGGCTTCGTTCGCCGTCGATATCAAAGAAAATATTGTCGTGGACGTACACGTTCTGGACGCTGTTGAGGTCCATCACGTCGTCGCTGTGCGCGTACAGGATGTTGCGTTCAAACGTAATGTGGTTCGAACCGGCGTTGATCTTGACGACGTCGTTCGCTCCCGAGTCATGAATCACGTTATTTCGGAAGGTCACGTGATGGACGTTTTGGTCGGTCGTCTGTCCGCCGTCCATCTTGATAACGATCCCGCTGGCCTCCCCAAAGTCGAATCCCTCGAAGGTCACGTACTGCGCAACGTCGCCGCCCGAGAGATTGATAGCGTCGATGTGGGCGCCGTAGGGTGTCTCCGACACGACGAGGGCATTGGTGAAGATGCCCAAGGAACCTTCCAGGGTGCCTTCGTCGTGCCCCGCGGCCACGGTAATTTTGACGTCGAGCCAGCCCTGCTGGCTTGCTTGATCCAACGCCTGGCGAATGGAGCCGAGTCCCCCGTTGCCGACGGTGAGTTCGTTGTCGAACACCGTCGTGTTGGGACTGCAGTCGTACGCGTCACCGGGCATCTCGACGTCGCCCGTGTCGGAGTCAGAGTCGGTGCTGGAGTCGCTGCCTGTCTCTCCGGCGTCGGTGGTGTTTTGGCTCGTTGCGCCCTCCTCGCCAGTGTCATCCGCGTCCGCACCGTCACCCGTGGCCGACACGCCGTGTGTCTCTTCCGTGCCAGCTGCTGTGACGCCAGAGGACGGCGACGTACCTGATGGGCCGCCAAAGCCCCCGTCGTCCGAGGTGGAGGCGCTACAGCCCAGCGGTCCCGAGAGCAGGGCGCATAGGGCGAGAGTTCGGGTCGTAAGGCGCTCGCACGGCTGCATAAGCCCAGAGACGTCGCATGGGCCAAAAGTGGCTCACGAATCGACGTCGCAGCGCCGGACAGCATTCGCTGCGGGCGCGCACTACAATGCTGCCGTGCACGAAGGCGATGATTTTCGGGTATTGACGCAACCCGACCACTGGATGGGCTGGTTGGGCGACGACCCGGCCAAGGCCGTGCGCGACGCGCTGCAGAAAGTACTTCAGGACCAGGTGCCGGACGCCCGGCTGAACTGGGTGCGACTTCAGGACGAGCCATACTTTTTAACCGGAGGACGCCGATCTGAGACCGACGACAACAAGGTCACCGTCGTTCGGGCGGGCCTAGCGGTTGGCTTCGAACTCGAGGTCGATGATGGCGCAGGCAACCTTGAGCGACTGCAAGGCATGTTCTCGTGGGTGGCCGCTGGCCTGGACACCGTTGGCGATCGCGTCGACCGAACGTTCTTCGATCTTGGGATGGACCTACCAACAGCGTCCAGCGCCCTCGACTCGCGCATCTACGAACTCTAGCGCCACGGTCCGTCGTGCCGTTTGCCTAATCGGGGTGCCGCTCGTCGATGCGGTCTAGATCGCCGCGCGAATCGCCATGTCGAGTTCGTCGAAGATCTCCAGGCCCATGGTTTCGTTGATCCGGGCCAACCCCGCGCCTGCCGCCTGGTTGACTCGGCTCAGTACCGTGATCCCGCGGCCGACGGTGTGACACTCGACCTCCGAGCCCGGCAACCGCACAAACCAGCGCATGATGATCCCGGGGTGGAGCACGTGCGGGGCGACCGTGGCATTGACCAACGCCCACAGTGACTTGTCGATGTAGTGCACCACTGGCCCGCCGGGCAGAGGAACCGGAAGACCCCAGCCGCGGCCCATGGTGGGCGCCGCCATTGCGATGCTGCGGTCGCCCGTTTTCACTGGTGCGTTGTAGGTCCCGATCGTTGGCGCCGGTCGTCGGGCGAACTCGTGCCAGATCCGATCCATCGGGATTGTGCGACCGACCGCGATCACGTTGACCAGATGGTAGGCGTGGTAGCCCGTATCGGTTTCCCACTGCGAGATGTTCGCGCCGAAGTGTCGGCGGACGACGCTGTCCTCGAACGCAATCAACTGCGGCGTGACCGCGCCGCGAAAGTTCCTCGACCCATCGGTACCGCAAGCGCTGTGCTCGGCAAACCGACCCCCATTTCTGCAACTTACGCCCATAGCGACATCTCCCTACAGCCAACGGTAGCACGATGTATGCACGCGCTATGGGCGGCGGAAGAGTCCATATTACGTGACGGACTCGTCACCGTCATCACATGTCTCGATGCAGGTGAAGGAACAAAGCGCAGACCGCTCCGAAACCGCTGGAGTGATCTGCGCTTGGGCCAGCCCTACTTTTTCGCTTCGTTGGTGAACACGACCTCGGTGTCCACCTCGGGCGCCTTGCCCTTGCCCTTGCCCTTGCACTTGCCAGCCGTGACCTTCGAGCCCTTGAGGCAGAACTTGGTGATCTCGACGGTCTCACCACGCATGAACGGCTTGGCGCTGAAGGTCAGTTCGCACCGGCCGTCGGCCTCGCCCAGCGGCTTGTCGCGGAACGCAGCGAAGCGAATCGCCACGGTCTCGCCCGGCCCGATGAACTCGAGGTCGGGGCCGATGTGGTGCTCGCGATCATCCTGAGCCGAACAACTCACCCCAGCGGTAAGCTGCACGCGATCCTTGATGCCCTTGGTTACCGTCGCGGCCAGCCGCGTGTTGAGCACGACCTTGCTCTTGTCGCGCCAGTCCTTGCCCCACGAGAAGGCGATCTCGTCGATGGTGATCGAGTCCGCTGCCATGGGCCCGGCCTCACCTTCGGGGTCGGTGCGGAAGGCACACTTGCCGTCCTTGACGACCGAGTCCGTCGCGCAAACTTCAGCGAGTTTCTCGTCCGGCTTGCCGTAGCCTCCGTCGAGGAAGACTTCGATGTTGCATGCCTCCGGCTTACCCGGCAGCGCGTTCAAGTAGAACTGGTTGTGGTGCACCATCACGGCTTCACCATTCTCGAGTGAGAAGGGTTTGACGTGCGGGAAGTCGGGGGCGACCTCGACCCAGATCCTATCGCCGACCTTACAAGCGGTCTTGGTATGGAGGTGTGGCGCATCTTCGACGTGCTCGTTGAAGCGCGCTCCGAACTCGACGTTGAGCGCGGTGGCGTCGGCCGAGGCGTTGCTGCCCATCGCCTTGTGCGGCTTGACGTGGAACGCGAACGGGACGACCTTGCCATCACCCTTTTTGACCGCCTTGACCGGTTCGGCGCACATACCTTCGCTGACCGCCTTGCCGTCCCAGCAGTAGTCGCCGATGCGCGTCGAGAAGCTCGCCGCACCGTAGTCGAAGCTGAGCTGACAGCGCGTCGGTTTCTCGTTGAGGCCGCTGGTGAACAGCAGAGTGCTCAGCCGCTTGGTCTCCGTGACCTTCATCTTGCCGAGGTCGCCGTACTTGTTGCTGATGGTGCCCACGTTGACGAACACTTCGTCGCCGATGACACACGCAGCCTTGGCGTAGACGCCGCCTTCCTTGACCTCGTTGACGGTGAGTTCGGCGGAAATCTCGAACATCGTGCCGCGGTCGCCGTACGTCTGCTTGTCGCCGAAGGAGACACTCGCCACGCTGACGGGGCCCTTCTCGCCTTCCTTGAGCTTCTCCTCGTGCGCAACCTTGTCCTCGGCCGTGAGCTCGGGGTCGAGCTCCTTGGCGGCCTCGGCGTCCATCTCTTTGGCGGCCTCGGCGGCTTCCTTTGCAGCCTCAAGCTCTGCCTTCAGCGCGGCGATCTCGGCGTCCTTTTCGCCACTGCCGTCCTTGCCGCCGTCGTCCTTGCCGCCGTCGTCCTTGCCGCCGTCAGCCTTGCCGCCGTCGTCAGCCTTGCCGCCGTCGTCCTTGCCGCCGTCGTCCTTGCCGCCGTCGTCAGCCTTGGCTTTCGCACCGTCGTCGCCGTCGGCCTTTTTGTCGCCCTTGGGCTTATCTTCTTTCTTATCGGAGTCGCCGCCTTTGTCGCAGCCAACGGGACCTACGAGCATTGCAAGGGCGATGAGAGACTTCAGAGCTGTTTGCCGGTTCGATGTCGGTCGCATGCGTTCACCTGATGGGGGGTGCCAGCGCCGTATTGGGCGCCAGCCGCGGCACGATAAATGCGCTGCGCCGCCCCAACAACGCACCAACCCGCGGGTCGCGCCAAAAGCTGCTCGCGGGCCCGCATGCACGCGGTGGGCGTATGTGCGCGGCGACCATGGAACATCGTTCACGGGCCATGCCGTCCGTTTTCGCAGCAGCCGTCGTGATCGCAGGCTCGCCGGTCCCCAACCGATTGGCGGTGCTGCGATCGAGCCCGCGACGCTCAATGCGCGGGCAC
>JAESSZ010000112.1 GCA_016763875.1 Nannocystaceae bacterium | reverse complement strand
GGCCTCTTTCCACAGCGTGTCGAGGTTGCCGTAGCGGACCTTTTCGAGGGCCTCCTGACGCATTTTTTGCTCGGCGACCTCACCCACGATCCAGCCGCACGACGCCCCACCGCAGACTAGGGAGAGCAGGGCGGCCATGAGTCCTCGTCGAGAGTTCATCACGGCAATCGTAGCTGGGTTACGTAATACGGCAACCCTAGCCGCAGCACACGGTCTCTACGCCCGTTGCGGTCACCTCGCCAGATTCCGTGCTGCTCCCGGGAATACAGGCACCCACGACGTTCGGCTCGTCGAACTCGAACGAAGACCACGACGCGATGCATGTGTCGGAGTCCACGAGGTTTTCGTCCCCATCGCAGATGTTGTTGTTGTACGTATGAAAGGTCGTCTCGCACTCGAAGTTGTTGCCCGGCGTGCATGTACACTCACTGCACGCGCGGGTGTCTTCGAGACCCGTGGAGTGCAGCGTCTTGTTGGGATAGGTCGGCGGGCAGTTCTCGTCACCACTTCGGTGGATACACAACTCTGGTGCAAAACCGACTGGCGCATCGCCAACGCAAAGCTCACCTGCAAGACAGGTGCCTCGATCAAAGACCCCATCGCACAACCGCTGCTCCGAGCCCCATAACGGCGTTGGGAGGTCCTCAGTCAACTGGGCCGGGCAAACCGCGGACCCTTGATCTTCAAGGAAACGTCCGATGACGGAGTTGTGGATCGGCGTGTTGTCGATGCAGGAGTCCGGCGTCGGGTCAACGAATACCTCTGGTCCCAGCGGCTGGCCGCAACCAATGAAGTAGAGGAGCTCAAGGGGGCCGCACTCCACCTCGGCGTCCCCGCAGTCACACCCGCATGCGCTCGCGGGCACGTCCAGGGCGTCGAAGATGTCGAGCTGGTTGTTCGCAAATGGCGACACGCAGTCCCCTCGCATTGGCATATCAGTGCGAGCGGACGGCCCCGTCCAGCCCGGCGGAGGCTCAAGGATGCACGTGGCGCACACGCTTGGACCGTCTCCGGACGAGGAGTCCGCGGGCGGCTCCCCACTCGATGAATCACCGGGTGTGGTCGAGTCACCGCTGGTACTTCCGTCGTCGTCCGGGCCGACGCCATCGTCCGCGGACGGGGTGCCGTCATCGCCCGGGTTGTTCGTTCCGTTCGTTCCGCCGTCCATCATCCCGGTGCTTGACGCACCCGTCGAATCGTCGTCCCCTTCTCCTGGGTTGAAGCACCCCATCGCGACTGCCACGCCCAGCAAACAAAGTCCTCTCATGCCCGCCATGCTAGCAGCTTGCGCGCCCGACTCGGTGGCGCCGCCGTCCATGACGCCCGGTGAAGCATCGACGGCGGAGGCGTGACGTGTCGGTCCCACTTTCACTGACGCCCCTTATTTTCGTGCGGGAGCACGCTCACGGGCCGTGTTACGCGTTCCCGGTCGCGGACCCGCGCATGCTCGCGCGTGGCGGGAGCATTGAGGAGGTGCTTGCCGAGCAAGAGCACTTCTTGACGCGTCATCTGAGCAAACGCCCCGCCAGCCAACTCGCGGACTTTGTCTATCCCGAGGCGTCAGAACTCTCGATATCGAGGCGATCGTGCCGCGCGCGGATCTTCCACGGCGGTTGCGGATGGGGGCCAAGGTCGTGGTGCCGTGTCTGGTCGTTCCCGATGGCCGCGCGCACTGGGTGCATGTGCTGCCCCTGTCGCACACGATCTATGTGCGGCACGACGAGGCGTTGCACCGTAGGGTCGGTGACGAGGTCGTACGGGCCGCGGCTGCACTATCACTGACCGCCGAAGAGTATCTGCGGGTGCTGCCCACGCCCTCGCATCAGGTGGTTCCACTCACCATCGAAATCGAACGCGACGATGCGTCCGATGCGAGCAAACGGGCCTCGACCCGCCGCCGGGATCAGACCGAGAAGAAAGACAAGGCTGCCCACGCGTTGCTCGCAAAAATAGGCACCGTGCTCTTGGCCGCCGCGAAGGACCGCAAAGGGATACCGCCAGTGCTGGGGCGAGACCGCGAGATCCAGACGCTGGGTAGTTTGCTGTCTGGGCGTGAACGGCTTGGCGTCGTGCTCGTGGGGGAGCCGCTCAGTGGCAAGACCTCGATCGTGCATGGCTTGCTCGCGGGTAAGAGCAAGCCGTTCGGCAACCGCACGGTGGTGGCCACTTCGGGGGCCCAACTCGTCGCAGGGCAGTCCGGATTCGGGCAACTGCAAGAGCGAGTCGACGCCGTCATGGAGGCGGTCGAGCGCACCGACTCCATTTTGTACTTCGACGATTACGGCGATCTCTTTGCGGGCCACAGCGGAAGCATCGAGGACCTTGCGGCGATGATGCGGCCGTGGCTGGCCGACGGGCGCGTTCGGATCGTCGGAGAGCTGTCTCCGGAGGTCCTAGAACACCACGAGAAGCGACACGTTGCCTTCTTTGCCGCGATGCATCGGATCACCGTCGCGAGTGTCGACGCCGCAGCCACGCGCGCCATCCTGGACGCTCGAATCGTGCACCAGGCACGGACTGAGCCGCATCGGCCTCAGATCGCGGCAGCCTGTGTGGAGCCGTTGGTGGAGCTGTGCGCGCGGTACCTGACCTACCAGGCATTCCCCGGCAAGGCGGTCGCCTTGGCAGACGAGTTACGGGCGGTCCATGAGGGCGAGGTGTCCGAGGACGGGAGTCCGCGGATGATTGAGGTCTCTGACGTCTATCGCGCGTTTTGTGTGCGCTCGGGGATCCCGATGTTCTTGCTCCGCGACACGCATGCGATGCGCTACACCGAAGTGCTCGAGTACTTCGCGCGCGCCGTCATCGGACAGCGGCCTGCGATCGAGGCGGTGGCGCAAGCGCTGTGCACGGTCAAGGCGGGACTGCAGCCGCCAAGCAAACCGCTGGCGAACCTGTTGTTTGTGGGGCCTACTGGCGTCGGGAAAACCGAGGTCGCCAAGACGTTGGCCCGCTACCTGTTCGGGGGTACGGACAAACTCGTCCGCTTCGACATGAGCGAGTACGCCGATGCGTACGCTTCGGAGCGCCTCATCCGCGGCACGGAACGCGATGAGGGCGAGGTGTCCGAGGACGGGAGTCCGCGGATGATTGAGGTCTCTGACGTCTATCGCGCGTTTT
>JAESSZ010001157.1 GCA_016763875.1 Nannocystaceae bacterium | reverse complement strand
GCGCTCGTGCCCAACGAGATCACAGTCTCGTTGCTAAAAAACGCCATGGAGGCGGCGACGCGAAGTACGGGCAAGATCAATTTCTTGCTCGACGGTTTTCCGCGTTCCCTCGACAACATGGAGGGGTGGTACGAGATCTTCGGGCGCGAGTCCGAACTCCCTACGATGCTCTACTTCGAATGCCCGTACGAGGTGCTCGAGAAACGCATCTTGGGCCGCGCCAAATACTCGGGTCGCAGCGACGACAACGTCGAGAGCATGAAGCGGAGGTTTGATACCTTCAAGGCGAAGACGCTGCCCACGTTGGAGTTCTTCAAGAGCAAGAACAAGGTGGTCGAGGTGGACGCCAGTCGGAGCCGCGAAGAGGTCTACGCCCTCGTGGGGAAGAACCTTGAGGCGTACACCGATCCGAAACTCGCGGCCCAGCCACTTTCTGAGAAAGCAGAAATGCTGCTCGGTCTGAGGCCGTGGACGAAGAAAAACCGGGAGTCTTGACCTGCGGGCGGCATGTGTAGGATTCTATGGGCGGCGCTGATCCGCGCCAAACCCCTTCGGTCGGCCCCCAGCGCCGGTCCTCGTGGGGCAAAGGAGGGCATACCTTCGGATCGGGATTCCGGACCTTCGCGTGCGCGGGTTCATTGCTGGGGAGTGGATTCGTGATGCACCTCGAAGGAACTCGGAATGACCCAAGACAAAGACAAGAAACGCCTCGTCCGCGCGCGCATGCACAAGACAGGTGAGTCCTACACAGCAGCACGCGCCGCACTCACCAACGAGGCGGGCGCGCATGCACCCTACACCGCTCCACCCAGCCAGTGGCCCGCGCTCGCGGGGATGAGCGATAGCGCCGTCAAAGCAAAGACTGGGCGTACCTGGGCACAGTGGGTGAAAGCGCTCGACAGCGATGGTGCCCACGCACTGAAACATCGCGAGATAGCCAAGCTCCTGTCGGCTAACTACCCGGAGGTCGGCCCGTGGTGGACCCAAACCGTAACCGTTGGCTACGAACGCATTCGAGGACTTCGCGACGTTCAGCAGACATGCGATGGGACCTACGCGGCGAGCAAGAGCCGGACTTTCGCCGTGGACGTCGCCACGCTGTTCAAGGCGCTCAAGGATCCGCGGCGGCGCAAAAAGTGGGTTGGTGAGGGTTGGAAGCGTATCCGGACCTCGACCGAGAACAGATCGATACGCGTCGACTGGAACGACGGCACCCAGGTGAACTTCCACTTCACCGCCAAAGGTCCAGCGAAGAGCAGTGTGAGTCTGGAGCACACGAAGCTCGCCACCAAAGCCGACGTGGAAGCGGCCAAGGCGTTGTGGACTGAACGCTTCAACGCGCTGGGGGATGCGTTGGACGGCGGCTGATCGTAGGGCTCACGTCCGCCCTACATCGGCGCGCTCGGTAGGGGGCCGCCGAGCTGCACAGTGTCCAGGTGACGCCGTGCACCAGCGCGCCCCAGCGCCGAGGCGAGCGCGCTGGCGTCTTCGACAACCAGCTGCATGAACGTTTTGCGCGGGTCTGCGTTGGGGCGCATCGCTTCCAGCAGCGCGCGGACCATGGCAACCGACGCGAAGAGCATCGTCATGCCGAGTCCCTGGTACAAGCGAAGTGCCTGAGCGTTGTCGGGCTTGACGTTGAGGCGCCACTGCTCGACGCCAGCCTCGCGCATTCGACCCGCGACCGCATGCATCAGTGCACGGCCTAGACCGCAGCCTCGCCGCGAGGGCTCCAGCGCTACGTGACGGACGAAGCCCACCCCCTCGAGCACCTGCGCGTAGACGTACCCGACGGCCTCGCCTTCGTCGACGTAGACCATCGACTGCAGTGCCAGCTCGTCGCGCCATACCTTTGGCGTTGGGATGTCGTCGCCGGTCTCAAGGTAGCCAAACAATCGGACGAACGCTGCATAGTCTGCTGGTGTCGGCGCTCGAATGCCTACGGGTTCGGTGAACATCTACGCCAACAACCCTATCAGTAGATCTCGGCCGGCCGAGTGTGGCTTTGACTCCAAATGCTCTTAAGGCGCTTGTAGGTAGTCGACAAGGTCATCGACGAACGCTCGCAGCTGCGGGAGAAGGAAGTCCCGTTCGACGTAGACCACGTGGCCATACGTCTCGTTGCCAACCTCGGACTCCAGCACTGCGACCAGCTCGCCAGACGCCAAGTCGCTTTGGATGAGGTCTTTCGGCAGGATCGCGATGCCGAGTCCCTCGCGGGCAGCGCGGATAAGCAGGGAGATATCGTTGCACATCAAACCGCCACTCACCTCGACGCGACTGCCATTTCGCAGCGGCCAGAACGACGAGGGTTGCCACGTGCCATCGAAGGTCCGCATGCACGCGTGCTCGCTGAGCGCTTCGACTGTTTGCGGCAAGCCGAACCGCTCGACGTAGGACTTTGCGGCAACTGCGAGGTTCTTCGAACGCCAGATTCGACGCGCGATGAGGTTCGGATCCTGGACATCGCCAATTCGGATCGCGACATCGATCCCTTCCGAGAGCAGCTCGACGTGGCGAGCGTCCGATGACACGAGCAGCTCCACCTCTGGATACTCCTTCACGAACTGAAGGATGAACTCGAGAAAGATCGGCGTATTGGGCGGCAATGAAACACGAAGCAGGCCGCGCGGTCGGTCGTCGTGCACACGCACGGCATCCCAGGTGTCCGTCGTGTCTCTCAGCACGCGCTGAGCCCGGCGGAACAACTCCTCGCCCGCTGGCGTGACTCGCATCGGACGAGACTGACGGTGTAGCAACCGGACACCGAGCATCTCTTCGAGTGCATTGATCCGGCGCGACAGGGAAGCCCGCGGCACCCCAAGGAGACGCGCAGCCTTAGAGATGCTGCCGGTCTCCACGACGGCGATGTACTCCGGAAACAGTTCGGGACTGGGATTCATACTGTGATCGTAGCGAGCAGTAGGTGTGTCAGGTGCATGCCTTGTGCTGTGGAAGCAGCAAACCATAGTCTAGTCACACCGAGAACGACAGTTGTTGGAGCGCAAATCACGCCGTCCGGCGGCCGCATTTCCGGTGTCACCGCCCCAGGATTTTAAGATGTCCGCTACCCAAACAGAGCAAAACAAAGCCACAGCAGCCCGTTTCCTCGCCGCCATGGAGTCCTCCGATCTGCCTGGACTGCAAGCGCTGCTGTCAGACGACTTTGCCTGGTGGATTCTCGGAAAGCCCGAGTACCTCGCGACGGCTGGCGAGCATGACCGTGATTTTCTGATCAACTTCTTCAAGGGATCCGATACCAACTTTCCCGAGGGCGTCAGCTTGAAACCCTCAAGCATGGTCGCCGAGGGAGACAAGGTTGCGGTCGAGGCCGAGATTAAGGCTGTGACCGCAGCGGGAGTCTCCTACAACAACAGCTACCACTTCATGTTTGAGATCCGGAACGGCCAGATCACGCGCATGAACGAGTACATGGACACCTTCCACGCCAAGGAAGTCTTTGGCCTCTAGCCGAATCACGAACAAGGAGACCAATGCCGTTCCCGAACCTCAAAGACAAAGTTGCCGTTGTGACCGGAGCCAATGCCGGCCTCGGTTTTCAGATCGCGAAGACACTCTACGAACTCGGCGCGCATGTCGTTGTCGCCGGGCGAAGTGAGTCCCGTATTGCCGCCGCGATCGCGAAGATTCAGGAAGGAAGCAAAGGCGCAGACGTTGGCACGCTCGAGGCCGGCAAGTTGGATCTCGCTACCCTTGCTGCCGTTCGCGAGTTTTCCGACGGCATCAAGGACCGCCATTCGAGGCTCGACCTGCTTATCAACAACGCAGGCGTCATGGTGCCCCCCGCGGGGAAAACGACCGACGGCTTTGAGCTCCAGTTTGGGATCAACTTCGTGGGCCACTTCGCGCTCACGGGGCATCTCTTTTCGCTCCTGGAGTCGACCGAGGGGGCACGGGTGGTGACGATGAGCAGCATTGCTCACCGCGGCGCTGCGATCGACTTCGAGAACTTCTGTCTTGAGCGACCGTACTCCCAGTGGCGTGAGTACGGGCAAAGCAAGGTCGCCGACCTCATCTTGGCGATGGAACTCCACCGCCGTCTTGAGGCCAAGGGGTCGCAGCTCGCCTCATTGGGGGCACACCCTGGCGTCAGCATGACCGAACTGACCCGTCACCTCGGGAAGGCGCCGCCCGGCATTGCCTTCATGTCGGTTGAACAAGGAGCCCAGTCTGCGCTGGTCGCGGCTTTGTCGGTCAATGCCAAGAGCGGTCAGTACTGGGGACCAAGTGGGCCCGAGGAGAGAAGCGGCGATCCTGCAATCGCAACGGTCGATGCCGCGGCCGAAGACAAAGCACTCAACGAGCGTCTGTGGGCGTGGGCCGAACAAGCCACGGGGACTTCGTTTCCGACTTAGCGCGATGTCAGGCGGGCGACACGGAGAATGAGTCGGGAGAGAAAATCCCGTCGGGGTCGACGGCAGCCTTGATTCGGCGCACGCGCTGGTACTTCTCTTCGCTGTCGTAGTAGTGCTGCCACACCTCGTCGAGCACGCGGTCGCCGAAGGTGAACGCGAACAGGCGCATGTCGGCGTCGGCGAAGGCCTCTTTGCCGATGAAGGCCTCGTCGTTGTCCTTCTGCCACTGCTCAGCCTTATTGTGCGCGTTGCCCCACAGCCAGCCGACGTCGTAGAAGGAGTCGTGGCTCAACGCCAAAGCTTGGTCGCGCCACGAGTACGCGGTGAGGCCTGCCTTTCCGTTCTCGGCGACTGCGCCGCCCGCATAGATCTGTTGCTGCGACACGAGATGCTGACGGTCTGCCGTTCCGATGAGGCCCATGATCTCGTGCATCCGCTCGGTGAAGACCGCCGGAAACTCTGCTTTCACGTCCATCGTCGAGCGAAAACGCTTCACGAACGGGTACTCCATCTCGCGGGGCTGCAGCATGATGAAGTGCTCCGCCAGCCCCTCCGAGACTGGGGTCTGTCGATCGCGAATCGCCACGATAGGCGTACCGCACACTTCCTTTGACGCGAAGGCCTCGAACCACTGGTCGTCGAACGTCTCGGACGCACCACCCTTGTTGGTGAAGCACATCCACAACTGGATGAGCGGCGGAACCGGCACCTCTTCGGATAGCTCCTTGCCGATGACGCCTAGCTTCGCCAGCTCCTCCTTCACCTTCTCGGGCAGCACGTTCATCATGCCCAGCCCGGTGATGTTGCACATGAACTCGTAGTCCGACGGTATCTCCCCGCTGGCGCACTTCTTCGAGAAACGCTGCATCTGAGCGACCGCGGCCTCCATCTTGTCTTTGGACCACAACCAAGTGAACGCGTAACACGCCGAGTTTGGATAGTCGGCGTCGCGCATCGGGTTGAACTCCCAGTGCGTCACGATGCCGAAGTCCCCTCCCTTTCCTCCGCCCAACGCCGCGAAGTACAGGTCGTCGTTGAACGTCGAGGTCTGGCCACCAACGGGTCGCACAATGCGGTGCTCTTCGCCGCTGGCGACAATGATATTGAAAGCCGCGACGTGGTCAGCCAATAGCCCGTGACTCCGGGCGACCATGCCCCAGCCTCCCGTGTGCACGTGCCCGCCGAGGTTGACGTGCGCGCACACGCCCATGGGCAGATAGACTCCGGTCTCGTTGTTCTGCTTGGCCCAATCGCCCAGGGCGTGGCTGACACCACAACGCAAGACGTTGGTGCCGCTGTCGTAGTCGTACTCCGGAAACGTCTCGCTCAGGTCGATCTGCATATTCTCGGGACGGGTCGAGGAGTACCCGCAGTACTGGTGGCCGCCCGTGCGAATGGCAAGCGCCATGTTCGTGTCGCGGCACAGCGCCACCGCCTTTTTGATGTCGTCGACACCCGCGCCTTGAGCTGCGTAGAGAATGATCCGCGGGGAGACGCACTGCTCTTCGACCGAGGTGGTCGCGTACTGCAGGCGTTTGTCGGGGTACTCGCTATCCCCGATGATGAACCACTTGCCGGCGAAGCCAATCGCGGTGGCCTTGGCGCGCAAAGCTTCGAGTTCGGCGCGGTGCTCCTCCACATACTTTTGGATGAAGCCCGAGTCGTTCATGCGTTCTTCTGCGGTTTTTTCATCATCCATGTCGCATCACCCTACGCATTTCCCGGCAGCAAGGCCGTCGGATTCGCAGCGCACGGTGGACCAGTCTGGTACGAATGAGGCGGTCATTCACACACCATCGTCGGCAACGCGTTGCGACACTCGGGCGCGTGACCACCACCGCCCAGGTCGGTCGCCCATCGCAGAACGCTGTACTGCGGCGCTTTCGTGCCGCGGCGGCCAGGTCCGTGGCCGCTATCCAAAAGCCACCCGTCACGGCGATAGAAACGATATGACAGCACTACCGGTGGGTGCGCCAAGTCCTGAGCCGTTGGACACAACGACATCGATCGAGACGCCCGAACACGTTCGTTTCGGGCTTCGCGTGGCTGGCCCGGCTCGGCGAGCCCTCGCCTACGGGATTGATCTCGTCGTCCGCGTCCTGCTCGTCGCGCTGGTGATCGCGTGTCTGGTGCTGGCGGGTTTCTCGTCTCAGTTCGAAGAGTTGGGGACCGGTGTCGTGTTCGTCGGGGTGTTCGTGCTCGATTGGGGCTATTTCGTGCTCAGCGAGACGCTGATGCACGGCCAGAGCGTCGGGAAGCGCGTGCTCAACCTGCGCGTGGTCAAGGAGGGGGGACACCCCGCGACGTTCCTCGATAGCGTCCTGCGCAACTTGATGCGGGGCGTCGATCTGCTGCCGACGGTTGTTATCCCGACCTATCTTGTCGGGGTCGTTGTCATGTCCTTCGACGCGCGCTTCCGGCGACTGGGCGACCTCGTCGCTGGCACCCTTGTGGTGGTCGAGGAGAAGCATGACCTTGCCACGCCACTGAAGATGACGCCCTCGCCCACGCCCGCAGAACAGGAGCGATTGGTCGGAGTGCTCGCACTCGAGGAGGCCGAGCGGGACGCGATTGAGCTTTTTCTTCGTCGCGCGCGACGGTTGAGTCCCGGTCGCGCGCAGGAACTCGCCGAGATGATCGCTCCCGAACTCGCCAAGCGCAGCGGCGTGCCCTATGACGATCCCGTCCGGTTTCTGGCACTGCTGCACTCGCGCTCCGCTCAACGCAAGGTCCGGAGCGCGGCGGCATGATGGCGAACTCAGGCACGGCGCAGGACCGTTTCGTTGCCGAGCGTCGACGGCATTGGGAGCGACTCGAGGCGCTGATGCAATCTGGCCGCGCGCTGCACCGCATGTCGGGATCCGATATCTCCGCAGTCGGGCGGCTGTATCGCAACGTCTGTGGCGACCTCATGCATGCGCGGGCCCGCGGATATTCGGCGGACCTCGTCGCGTTCCTGGACGCGCTGGCCGCCAAGGCGCACAACGGGTTGTACAGCGCGCACGCCTACGATCTGGACAAAGCGCTGGCCCTGGTTACCCGTGACTTCCCTGCGGCCTTTCGCGCCAGCGCGATGCATATCGTGGCCGCGGCGGCGCTGCTCATTATTCCCTTCGTCGTCGCGTTCGTGGCGACCCTTAGCGAGCCCGCACTGGCCCATGCGATCGTGCCCGCCGAGCAGCTCGACGCGCTCGCGCGTGCCTACGTCGAGGGTTTCTCCACCGGTCGTCCGGAAGCCGCTGACACCGCGATGGCGGGTTTCTATCTGCGCCACAACGTCGGTATCGCCTTTCAGTGCTTCGCTGGCGGGATCATTTTCGGTCTAGGGAGCGTGTATCTGCTCGTCTACAACGGGATCGCGCTCGGGGCCGTGCTCGGCTACGTGACCGCGGCCGGTGGCGGCGAGAACATCGCGACGTTCGTCGCCGGTCACGGTGCCTTCGAGCTGACAGCGATCGTGATTGCTGGCGCGGCCGGCCTGCGCATGGGGGACGCTTTGGTGCAGCCAGGCGCGATGACGCGGCTTGCCTCGCTGCGGGCGCAGGCCAGCGTGGTTGGGCGTCTGATCGTGGGCGCGGCGTTGATGCTGGTGATCGCCGCCCTGATCGAGGGCTACTGGTCGCCATCTTCGGTGCCGATGGCGTTGAAGTGGACCGTGTCCATTGCACTGTGGCTCGGTGTGGTCGCGTACTTTGCCCTCAGTGGCCGGCGGGGCGTCGTTGAATCTCGCTAGCGCACGAATCGTGCTGCGCCCTCGCGCGATGTCGGAGACGCTCGACCTCGCGCTGCGATGGCAGGCGGAGGTTGGCGCGGGAGTCTACGCTCGGCTCAGCCTCTTTACGGTGCTGCCGGCGGCGCTGCTCTGCTATGCCGCGCGCGTTGTGCTGGACTACGGGTGGCCCACCGTCTGGCTGCTGGCGTTCGCGCTGTCGACGATCGTGCAGGGCTGCTTCACTATCGCGGCGAGCAAGTTGATGTTCGACCGGGAGGTCGCGACGCGCGGCGTGCTGTCGGAGTTCCTGCGTCGCCTTCCGTCCTTTCTTGGTGGTCTGGTGCTCACGCGATTGATAACCGCGCTGGCGAGCTTGCTCATCGTGGGTCCCGTGTGGTCGATTCCCCGAAGTACGTTCGTTCACGAGGCGACCCTGCTTGAGCGTCTCGGCGCAACCGTCGCGGTTGGGCGTGCTGCGGCCCTCAGCAGCGAGCAGGCGATCCCGCTTGTCTCGCTGGTGTTCGTGATGTTGACGACGATGGTCGCTGGTGCCGTCGGTGCCGACCAACTCGGTGCGTTTGTCTTGGATACATCGCTCCAGCTGGGAAGGCCAACCGGAGACTTGCTCACCGACGGCGGTTCGCTTGGCGCTTTGCTCGGATTCTTCGCGGTCGCCCCGCTCATCGCGACGGCCCGCTTCCTCCACTACATCGACAGTCGGACGCAGCGCGACGGTTGGGACGTGCAGCTGGCGTTCGCGGCCCTTTGCGAACGACGGAGCGACCGATGAGTCCGGGCATCGCATTGATGTTGGTCCTGATGGGCCCCTCAGTCGCTGATGCCGGCATGGATGTACGCGAGATCTTGGACGAGGCGCGTTTCGCCTTTTGCCACGACGAGGACTACCCACTGTCGGACGAAGAAGCGCGGTGGTGCCCGCTGCTGGAGTCCGGGACCCCCTCGTGTCCCGCGTTTTCTGCGACGTGCGACGGGCCGCGGGCAGAGATGACCGGTCCGCGGGGTCCATGGTCGATTCGCAAGCGACGTCTTGATCCCGAGAGCTCGGCCCCACAGAAAACCAAACGTCAGCGGGACGAATCCCGGCCGCGGCGCACGTCTGACGGACCCAGCGAGTCGGGGACGATGCCGAGCTTCGGTTTGCCAGCGCAGATGCTCTTTTGGATCATCATCGGGGGCGCGCTGCTCGTGCTCGGATTTTCGATTCGCGGCAACATTGTTACCGGGAGGCGCGAGCACGAGCCCGAGCCCGGGTCCGAGCCCGGGGACATCGGAGGCGAAGGTGCCGCCACGGTCGCGAACTCGCGGCACGCAGCGGAGACCGATGTGGGGAGACTGTTGGGCCTCGCTGAGCAAGCGGCCGCCCGCCAAGAGTACGATGCCGCCGTTGACTACACCCACGCCGCGCTTCTGCGACGGCTCGACCACGACGAGCTCATTCGCTTGCATCGATCGCGGACCAACGGGGACTACGTCCGCCAGCTGCGCAGCCGCCCCAAGATCCACAAGGCCGTTCGCGAAGTGCTGCAGCTGGTCGATGCGGCTCAATTCGACGCGGAACCGACGACCGCGGGCGCGTTCGAGACTCTGTTGACGAAGGTGCGCACCATCGTCACGCAGTCTGGACCGTTGGCGCTCGCGTTGCTGCTCGCGGTCACGGCTGGCGTTGCGTGCGAGTCGCTGTCCAGAACCACTTACCCGTGGTCGGTGTCCCCATCAGGTCACGCCGCAATCGTGGCGCTGCTGCGCAAGCGCGGCGCCGAAGTCGAGGTCCGCAATCGCCCCGACTTTACGCTGACCGACAGCGGCGAACCGAGCGTCCCCGCGATGCTCCTGCTCGGAGGCGTGGAGCCCGAAGAAGCGACGTGGGAGACGGTTGCACCGTGGTTTGCCAGCGGCGGCCAGCTCGTCGTCGCGGCGGCCGAGGCACCAAGGTGGTTGGGCGTTCGCCCCGTCATTGATGAGTCAGAAGACTCGCTACGGCGGGTGACCGAGCCGTACTGGGATGGGACGAGCGTGACGGACTTCATGCTGAGCTTGCCCACGGGTGGTGGCATCGCGGGCCTCAGCGGCTCTGATGTCTTTTTGGCGCGTGGCGACACGGCATACGCGGGGTACGTGCCGCACGGCGCGGGTGGCGTTGTCGTACTAGGCACCGATGCGCTGTTTTGCAATGCGTCGATGGCTGTACCGGGCAATGCGCAATACGCCGTCGAGCTGCTCGAGCATCAGGGTGACACGGTGCACATCGTGACCGGGCGGGCCGGGTCCTCGGCGTCACCGAATCCGGTGGAGGGCATCCGTCGAACCCACCTCACGGCGGCAGTCGTCCAACTCGTACTGTTCCTGCTCGTATTCTACGCGTGGCGTGGTGCCCGTTTCGGCTCGGGGCGCGACCCGCGGGCGACCTCCCGCCGAAGGTTTGCCCAGCACGCGCGAGCCCTGGGGCAGCACTATCAACGGGCCAATGCGCAGCAGCATGCGGCGGCGATGTACTGTCAATGGGCGCTCGGCCGCCTGCGAATGCGATTTCCCGCTGATGCGAGGCGAGGCCTTCAAGGACTATCGGAGGCCTGCGCACGACAAAGCGGTCGGGACGAGACCGACATTGTGGGGCTGTTGGTGCGGGCGCACTGCGCGACAACCGACGAGCCCTCCGACGACACTGAGACCGATGGCGTCTCGATCATTGCTGAACTCGGCAAACTGCTCCGCGCAACAGGAAGACCACGATGAATCTCGAACAACTCGGCGAAGTCAGCGCAGCCATTCGTAATCAGGTCGGCCGGGTATTGCTGGGGCAGGACGAGCTGATCGAGCACGTGTTGGTGGCCATTGTTGCCCGGGGACACGTGCTCATCGAAGGCGTGCCTGGTCTGGGCAAGACCCTCTTGGTGCGCGTGCTGAGCAAGGTCGTCGGGTGCACCGACAAGCGTATTCAGTTCACGCCGGACCTCATGCCCAGTGACGTGACCGGGGGGAATGTCTTCAACCAGGGGGCTGGACGCTTCGAGTTCATCGAAGGACCAATATTTGCGCAGTTCGTCCTCGCCGATGAGATTAATAGGGCGCCGGCCAAGACCCAGTCGGCGTTGCTCGAGGCAATGGCGGAGAGCAGCGTGAGCACCGACGGAGTCACGCGCACGCTGTCGCGGCCTTTCTTCGTGATGGCCACTCAAAACCCGGTGGAGTCCCAGGGGACCTACCCTCTGCCAGAAGCGCAACTGGACCGATTCCTGCTCAAAATTAGCGTGGGACATCCGGAGCGGGAGGTCGAGATGCAGATCCTCAGAAACCATCTCGCGGGCTTCAACCCGTCCGACCTCGAGGACGCGGGACTCGAGCAGGTCGTGGACGCCGAGGGGGTGCGCGCCATGCAGGAGGCGGTGGGCGGCGTGAACGTTAGCGAGGCGTTATTGGCCTACGTCACCGAGATTGTCGCGCGGACCCGTGACCATCGCTCGATTTTCGTCGGTGCTTCACCCCGCGGATCGATCTCGCTGGCGGTCGCCGCACGAGCGCGGGCGGCTCTGCATGGGCGAGACTTCGCGATCCCTGACGACGTCAAGGCGCTCGCCCCCGCGGTGCTCCGACACCGGCTGATGTTGCAGCCCGACGCCGAGTTCGAGGGACTGTCCGCCGACAACTGCCTGGAGCAGATCCTTGCCGAGGTCCCGGTGCCGAAGGCCGTGACGTGATCCCATCGCGTACTCTGGTCGTGCTGACCGCGTTCCCGGTCGCGTTTGCGCTTGGGGTCGCGTTCGAGCCGTCGTTGCTGTGGCCACTGTTGGCACTGGACGGTGTGATCATCATCGGCGCCGTCATCGATCTACTGTGGGCGCGCGGGACCAAGGTGACGGTCGAGGGGCGTGTTGCGCCAGAGGTCATGTCCATCGGGCGCGCCAACGTCGTCCGGGTTCAGCTGCGATCCCACAGTTCACGACCGCTCACGGTGACCCTGTTCGAGGACCTTTTCGAGCACGGGCGTTCGCCGGATCTGCCGTTGAAGATCAAACTGGCGCCAGGCTCGCGTGCCGAGGCTAGCTACCGCGTAGTGCCGACTCGAAGAGGCGCCTACACGCTGGGCGACCATTGGATTCGGCACCGATCGCCGCTGGGGTTGTGGATCCGTCAGCACCGCATCGCCGCTGAGGTGGCAGTGCGCGTTTACCCTGACGTGCAAGCGGTCCGGGCGTACGAACTGATGGCCCCCCACAATCGCGCCGTCGCGGGCAGCCGACTCACTCGGTACAAAGGCGGAGAGAGCGAGTTCGAGGCGCTGCGGAATTACAACCGCGGCGACCAGTATCGCGCGATCGATTGGAAGGCGACGGCGCGTCGCTGCAAGTTGATCTGCCGCGACTATCAGCTCGAACGCAACCAAAGTGTGATGTTCGCGCTCGACAGCGGGCGCCTGATGACGGCGGTGGTCGACGAGCTTCCGCTGTTTGACCACGCCCTGAACAGTGCATTGATGATGGCGCACATCGTGGGGCGGACCGGCGACGACGCGGGCGTGATGACGTTTGCGGACGAGACTCGGTCGTACGTGCCACCGCTGGCGGGACGACAGATGGCGCGTCGTTTCGTACAAGCGACCTTCGACGTGCATCCCGAGCTGCGTGAGACAGATTTCCGGGCGGCGTTCTTGCGTGTGGCAGGCCGGCTTCGGAAGCGGAGCCTCATCGTGATCATGACGCAGGTCATCGATGAGGGGGGGGCCAAGGACCTCCTTGAGACGACACGGACCTTGGGACGTCGGCATCTGCCGCTGTGCGTGCTGCTGCGTGACTCGCAGCTCGAACAGCTGACGCAGCCTTCGGGCGGCGGGGTTGGTGCGCTGTACGACGCGGCAGCTGCGGCGGAACTCCTGGCGCGACGTGACCAACTCGTCCGAGATCTTCGCAATGCGGGGGCACTTGTCCTGGACGTTCTTCCCGCAGATCTCACCCCGGCCCTCGTCAATCAATACCTCGAAGTGAAGGTGCGGCATCTGCTGTAGGCGCCGGCTGGGCAGCGAGAACTTGCCAACACTCAACCGTCGAAAGACAAGGACACGATAGCCATGGAATCCGAAGTCAATCCCTACGAACCCCCGAAAGTAGATCTTGATGTGGTCGCAGAAACGAGCGATGGCGAGGCCCCCTTGGCGGGTCGTGGTAGCCGTCTGGGCGCAGCGATGCTGGACGGACTGCTTATCCTAGTCATACTCGGCCCGATTCAATACATGCTGGGCTTCTACGACGGCTTTCCTGAGAACTACGACCCCAGCTTCCTCGAGACGGCCCTCGGGACGCTCGCGGGCGTTGCGGTGTACGCCGTCGTCAACGGCAAGTACCTGGCGGCGAACGGGCAGACGATCGGCAAGAAAGCGCTTGGGATCCGGATCGTGAATGTCGACGGCTCCAAGCCATCGTTGACCGACATCGTTGTGAAGCGCTACCTGCCGTTCAGTGTGATCTCCTTGGTTCCGTTCGCGGGCCCACTGTTGGGCATGGTCAACATCCTGCTGATCTTCGGAAGCGCGCAACGTTGCGGCCACGACCACGTCGCAGGCACCAAAGTTGTGGATGCGTGACCCAGACGAGGTACTTTCGCCGTGGGTGGGGCCGCCGTTCTACGGCAGCTCAATAACCTGTGGGACGAACGCCTTGCTCTTGCCGTAGCACTCGCCGTCGTGGGCGGCCGTGACCGGTGTGGCGCCGTCGGGAAGATCCGGGACGACGATGTTGGTGTCGAGCACGTAGCCGCCGTTTTTGGGGGCGAACGTGAACGTCACCCGCTGAACAGAGCTATGGGGCGCGGGCGTGTTGGGGTCCTTGTGGAGGCCCGCGTCGGCCAGGTACGTGGTCACGCGGAAACTGGTGTCGAATGGACGTCGGTTGGGGGTGCCGCCCGCCGCGGGGCATACGTGCAATGCATCGATAGCGATGCGCGTGCTTTCCCCGTCCACGCACGCGTCCGAGCGGCTTGCGTGGGTCGCGGCACGGGTCAGGAATCGAGAGATTTCCTCGACCGCGGTGAGGTACGGGAGGCAGTTGTAGGGCAGGCGAGCACTATCCTCGGCCACAGTCGCGGCTGTGG